>NZ_RRYX01000121.1:0-8532 GCF_014861375.1 Psychrobacter sp. FME5
TGCCATAGCTTTTTTTGCCATTTTTCTTTAGACTGGGACTGTGACAGTCGGGGCAACTGATATCTATTTGTGTCTTCATAACCTCAAATATATCATCTTGCTTTGACTGTCACCCTCCTTTTATCTCCTCAGCATACTTTTTGATACACCACCAATTTAAGAAGTAAATACAGACGGCTATTAGCAATATAGTTGCCACTATCATAAAAACCAATCGTAAAAACTTCTCCTCAACGTGTAACTGCTGGGTGATATTTTGGGTGGGTAGCAAAAACAAATGACACTCTGGACAACAAGAATCTATCTGACGCAATACCTTTGTAGAACGGGCATTCTCACAGCGTAGAGGAGAGTTGCTACAATAACCAAACATAAACCATTACCCCGCTTCTTATCTCACTCTCAATGCTATTCGTACTATAGTAGATTCACTCTGAAACCGAAATAGTGCTATTTATCTAACGACAATCGTGTCGCTTTTATTTTGAACCGACTATAAGTAGGTAGGAGGTTCCGTTTGAAACCCATACCTCAATAACCCCAAAATGTCATGACACCCTATTAAAAGTCAGATGCCACACATCACGACTATTGCTTCAAAAAACTCAATACATGCCAGTATTAGGGTCTATTGAACCTTCAAAAATAATCTTTATTGTAATTTATGGGATAAAAACCCTTTAAATATACTTATAACCTTACAGAAAGTATGGTTATGTATTATAATAGAGCTACAATGTTACAGATTAATCAATAATCATAACATTGTGTATCGGTAACTAATGCCATCCCTCATTAGAAAAGTATCGATAATCCTCTATTACGTTAAGGACCTAAATGATGAAACTACAATCCCTAGTTTTAGCAGCTGCTACTGCACTTACTATGACCACTGCTTTTGCAGTTCCTGCTGGTACTTGGTCGGTTGCTGCTGGCGCCCACATGGTTGATCCAAAAAGCGACAATGGCACATTGGCAAACGGTGCGTATTCTGTAGACGTTGATGATGATATCCGTCCAACCATTAGTGGTGAATACTTTGTTGCAGACAATATCGGTGTTGAATTGCTAGCAGCGATTCCTTTTCATCATGACATCACTTTAACTGATGCTAATGGCGACAAGGTCGATGCTAAAACGCAGCATTTACCCCCGACTCTATCTTTACAGTATCACTTCGATGGCTATAATATGCCTATGAACGTGAAGCCATTTGTTGGTGTGGGTGTTAACTACACAACGTTCTTTAAAGAAAGAATCTATCTTGATAACGGTAATGACTTAAATATCAAAGATAGCGTAGGTGTTGCTGGACATATCGGTCTGGACATTCCATTTGCCCCAACTGAAGCGTTCCGTATCGATGCCCGCTATATGGACATCAAACCTGACGTAGAGTTAAATGGTGGCGACATTGGTTCTGTTGACATCAGCCCTTGGGTATATGGCGTTGCTTTTGTTAAAACTTTCTAATATAACATAAAGTAATGTGAATAAAAAAAGCTGGCTTAATCGCTGGCTTTTTTGTGCCTGACATTTGAGCGGCAAACATCAAGCATAAAAAAGACCGTCCGTAGACAGTCCTCTTATTGCAAATAAATTTAGTAAAAACAATCCTTATAACAAAATACGGCGTGGATCAGCCAGTAAGGTTGCAATATAGCGAGTAAATACGGCCGCATCTGCCCCATTAATCACACGGTGATCGTAAGATAATGATAGCGGCAACATGAGACGTGGCTCAAAGGCTTGCTTAGTAGCATTCCAACGTGGCTGCATACTTGCCTCAGACACACCCAAGATACCCACTTGTGGCCAATTCACTAATGGCGTAAAGGCTGTGCCACCTAAATTGCCTTGGCTTGATATGGTAAAGCTCGCGCCTTGCAAATCTTTGGTACTGAGTTTTTTATCACGAGCTTTTACCGCAAGCTCACCGATTTCAATGGCGATTTGCTTAAGACCTTTGTCTTGCACATTTTTGATAACAGGTACGATAAGCCCGTCATCAGTTGCCACCGCAATACCCATATTGACGCTTTTGCGTAAAATAACTTGGGTATTGTCATCGCTTAAATGGCTATTGAAGCGTGGATGCTGGGTCAAAGCATAGGCGGTTGCTTTTACCACAAATGCCAAGATAGTGAAGCCGATACCTTCCGCCTTCATACCGCCTTTTAGCTCACCGCGTAACTTTTCCGTCTCAGTGATATCAGACAAATCAAACTGGGTCACTTGTGGCAACAAGGTATTGTAGTTGAGCTGCGGTATCGAGACTTTTTGTAGACGGCTGAGGTCTTGGCTCTCAGTTTCACCCCAAATATCAGTATTACTCATATCAGGTAAGCTTGGTAGACTCGATGTAGCCACATTACCACTGGCAGGTGCTGCTTTTTGAGTACTTAAGCTTTCTTTCACATGGGCAAACAGATCTTCTTTGAGGATACGATCGTTCAGTGCTGTACCACTTACCTGCGTGATGTCTACACCTAACTGACGCGCCAGCTTACGTACGGCTGGACCTGCATATACATCGACCAGCTTTTCATTGACTTGTGATTCTGTCAGCTTGTCATTTTTCTGATTGGTCGCAGCAGGCGTTTTAGGTTTTGCGGCTTGCTTTGGTTCGCCAGTCGTTTGCTTATCAGCCTTACCAGCTTTATCATCTGATTTGGCCGTGGTTGGCGCTTCTGACTCAGCCGCATCTGCCTGAGACTCACTTGCATCATTAGTATCGTTTGCATTTTCTGCACTACTAACAATAACGATGAAATCTTGACCGTTCGCGACCATATCGCCCGCTTCGACCAGTATTTTCTCGACCTTACCCGCTTCTGGAGCAGGCACTTCAACCGAGGCTTTATCAGACTCAATCAGTAAGATTGACTGATCAGCGCTGACGATATCGCCAACAGCAATCATAATCTCAGCGACTTGCGCTTCATCAACACCTAAGTCTGGTAATGCATGAGTCGTTGCCTTGCCAGCGTTAGACGCCGGCTTTTCAGTAGGCTCTGACGGCTTTGATTCAGTTGTAGTAGGCTCAGGTTTTGTTTCCGGTTTAGCAGCTGTGCTTTGTTGTTCGTTTGCTTCTTGCTTTTCATCAGCAGCGCTATCGTCATTGCTTTCTGCGCTTTCCAGCTCAATCAGCACCATACCTTCGCTAACTTGGTCACCAACAGCAACGCTGATTTTGGTGACTTTACCAGCAGCCGAGCTTGGTACTTCGACCGAGGCTTTGTCAGACTCTAGTAGAATGATGTTGTCATCTTTGGCAATGACATCACCTACTTCTACCATAATTTCGCTGACTTCGGCGCTATCAACACCCAAATCGGGGGCTTTAATGTCCATAGTTTATCTCCTTGTCTTATGGTTATTATTCTTTGACATCACCATCATTGAGTAAAGTTGCATCCGCTTGGTCTTCAGCACGACCTTCATTACTGATTTCATCATCGTCTTCGGCGACAAACTCAGGAACAGGATTCGGATTTACATTACCAGGAGCTGGTGCATCTGGAGAATGGTCATAATACGGCTGCTGCTGCCATGCAGGTGGATGATCAATATCAATATTCAAGCTTGAAATAGCGTCTTTTACTAAGCGCATTTCTACTTCGCCTTCATCCGCTAAGCGTTTAAGCGTTGCGACAACAATATGTGCGGCATCAACGTTAAAGAAGCTACGTAATTGCTCACGCGAATCAGAACGTCCATAACCGTCAGTACCAAGCGTGGTGTAAGGGCGGCTATCTGGTAACCATGCACGGATTTGCTCTGAATAATTGCGCATATAGTCAGTGGCGGCTACAACGATACCTTTGTGCGGTGCTAATTGCTCAGTAATCCATGGCACACGCTCTTCATCCATTGGGTGCAGACGATTATAGTCATCACAAACCATACCATCACGAGTCAACTCGTTAAAGCTGGTCACACTCCAGACGTTGGAGGTGATATTAAATTCGTCTTTTAATATCTTCGCGGCTTTTTGTACTTCGCGCAAGATAACCCCAGAACCTAATAGCTGCACTTGGGTTGAACCATTGTCCTCTAACAAGTACATACCACGTTTGATGCCTTCTTCTACGCCTTCTGGCATTTCAGGTTGCTCATAGTTTTCATTCATGAGTGTCAAGTAATAATAGACACGCTCACCTTCGCCATACATACGGCGTAAGCCATCATGCATGATAACTGCTAGTTCATAACCAAAGCATGGGTCATAACTGACACAGTTAGGCACCACGTTGAACAAGATTTGTGAGTGACCATCTTGATGCTGCAAGCCTTCGCCGTTAAGTGTTGTACGACCCGCCGTTGCACCTAATAAGAAACCTTGCGCTTGACAGTCGCCTGCCGCCCAAGCCAAATCACCCACGCGCTGGAAACCAAACATTGAGTAATAGATGTACATTGGAATCATCGGCAACGCGTTCACAGAATAGCTGGTTGCTAACGCCATCCATGTACTCATGGCACCCGCTTCGTTGATGCCTTCTTCTAGCATATGACCGTCGATGGCTTCTTTATAGCCCATCAAGGCTTCGCTATCCTCTGGGGTATATTTTTGTCCAACTGCAGAATAAATACCCAATTGACGGAACATACCTTCTAGACCAAAAGTACGCGCTTCATCAGGTACGATTGGTACGACGCGATCTTGGATGTCTTTGTTTTTTAGCATCGCTGCTAATAAACGTACAAACACCATAGTAGTCGACTGCTCTTTACCGTTACTGCCTTTTAGCACCCGATCAAAAATAGACAATTCAGGGATATTCAAAGGAATATGTCCACTGCGACGGTTTGGCAAATGACCACCTAATGCTTCACGGCGACCTTTGAGATACTTCATCTCCGCTGAGCCTTCCTCAGGGCGATAAAATGGTAGTGTCTCTAACTGCTCATCGGTAAATGGCAAATCAAAACGATCACGGAAATACATCAAACCTTCTTGATCCAGTTTTTTGATTTGATGCGATTTATTGACCGCTTGAGTTTGGGTCGATAAACCATAACCTTTGACGGTTTTCACCAGAATTACTGTCGGCTGACCTTTGGTTTTCATCGCTTCGCTGAAGGCAGCATAGACCTTCATTGGATCATGACCACCACGGTTTAGACGTGAAATATCTTCATCAGAGAGCGCATCAGCCATCTCTTCTAACTCAGGATATTTACCAAAGAATGCTTTGCGCGTAAATTCAGGGGTACGAGCTTCATATAGCTGATACTCGCCATCGACTACTTCTTCCATACGATGCTTGAGCACGCCCGTTTTATCATTGGCAAGCAAGCTATCCCACTTACCGCCCCAAATAACTTTAATCACGCGCCAGCCTGCACCGCGGAATACCGACTCTAGCTCTTGGATAATTTTACCGTTACCACGGACTGGACCATCGAGGCGCTGTAGATTACAGTTGACCACCCAAATCAGGTTATCTAGTTTCTCACGACCAGCGAGAGAGATGGCACCCAAGCTTTCTGGCTCATCGGTTTCGCCATCACCTAAGAATGTCCAAATCTTACGACCTTCTTTTTCTAGCAAACCACGGTTTTCCATGTAGCGATGTACATGCGCATGGTAAATAGACATGATTGGGCCCAGACCCATCGATACCGTTGGGAACTGCCAATAATCAGGCATGAGATATGGGTGCGGATAGCTTGATAAGCCCTTACCGCCGACTTCACGACGGAAGTTATCGAGCTGATCTTCGGACAAGCGACCTTCTAAATAAGAACGCGCATAAATACCTGGTGCTGAGTGACCTTGATAATAAATCATGTCACCACCGAAATGGTCACTGGCCGCACGGAAAAAGTGGTTAAAACCCGTTTCATAAAGCGTGGCACTAGAGGCGAATGTCGCTAAGTGACCACCCAAATCGTCGTCATTTTTGTTGGCGCGCATGACCATTGCTAGCGCGTTATAACGAATCAAAGCACGAATTTTACGCTCGATGGTCAAGTCACCAGGGTACATTGGCTCATCTTCAACCGCGATGGTATTGATATAAGCCGTATCCAAACGGTTAAACGGTAGCCCTTCTTGTACCGCCATGTTATACAAAGATTTTAGCAAAAATTGAGCACGGTCTTTGTCTGCATGTTTGAGTACGGACTCAAAAGCGTGTAGCCATTCCTGTGTTTCGGTGCTATCAGCATCCTTATAATAATTCATCTGTGTTAATCCTTTTTTGTCGGTCAGCCCTGCACGATGACAGGGTGTTATTGATTGAATAGTGTGTAACGAGATATCGGGCTGCTTATGACTTCCTTGTTAGGCTCAAGCATTCCGTTGTCTTATGCGGAGTATATACAGCTAGGTTATACAAAATAATAGCACTGTACATTAACATATCTTTTGGATAAGCATAATTATAAAATAGAATATACACTTAACTGTGTCTATTCAGTCATTAAATGATTATGGCAGTCTATTATAGGCGCTTATGCAGTAATTGTTTATAGCGATAAGAAAATGATGATATGACATGTATTTTTAAAATAAATATCGATTAGTGATTGTATGAATAATTGTTGTTAAAAATCTTAAAATTATATTTACTACTATACACTTAACAAGGATGCTAGCCGTCGCCTTACTCGACCTTTCGTCTCATTTATTCCTTATTTACTTGAAAACAACCGTTCATATGGTTAAATTTAATCTTTATATATCATGCCATTATATAAGCCAGAGCATATACTATGTTTATAGAGCTAATGTGAATGTACTATCAAATGAAATAAGGTACGTAATTATGAGGCTCAATAGCTACTTAAAACATAAATATACTTACCTTGCCAACCCAAACAATGCTCAAGATCCTGCCAATCATAAAAAAGTAACAGCCTCTCTGTCGGCGCTCTATATTTCTCACACTGAACGCAGATTATATATTGCTTAGCACAAAATTCAGGGCGCTCTAATAGTAATGGTTTACGCAAGGAATATCATATGAAAAATTTTAACCCTTTACGCAACGCCTTATTAGCTAGCTTAGCGTCGGTATTATTAAGTACTGCTCATGCTGATGATACTCTAAAAATGGAGCTAACCGCGAACAAAGTCGTTAAAAATGCAGAGGGTAAAGTCAGCTATGTACCTGTTCGTAATGCTCCAGCCGGCACGATCATTCAGTACAAAGCGACCTACACCAATACTATTAACGAAAACATCAATGACTTGGCGGTTACTTTACCTATTCCAGCCAATATGACTTTTACTGGTGAAGTCAGCCCTGCCAGTGCTCAGGCCAGTATCGATGGCAAGAACTATGCCGATATACCACTGCTGCGTAAAGTCGATGGCAAGATAGTCAAAATCCCGTTTTCTGAATACCGTACCCTGCGTTGGAATATCAAGCTATTGCCGGCACAGAAATCTGCAGCCGTAGCGCTTAATACAATCGTTGACTAACACGATTTTTAATTAAAGGGTGGTGTTCTAAGAATTATTCAAACGTAATGATCCACGCAAAAAAAACGTTTGGTATAGCCTCTCTACATTATAATATCACCGTATTGTCGTGCTATCATCTGACCCAATGCGGGCGTTATCGCGCTGTCAATAATATTAAATAAGAGAGACCGTTTAATAAGCGATAAAACCAGTCCCAAATCAGTGTTAACGATATAATAGACTGTATCAGCTTATTACAAGGTTTTTTATTATGCTTCCTACTATTATCAAAGTAGCCACTTATAAACGCTCTATTTCTACCGCAGTGTCCGCTGTATTGTTATTGTCGGCTGCAGGCTGCGTATCCACACCCTCTACTACTCAAAGTAGCACTGATATGGATACTATCAAAACCGCCACTCATTGTGAGGCACAGCTACCTACTCATTCTACTAACAAAGACCAAAACATCCAGCAGCGCACAATGAACTGTATGCTGACTCAATTAAAAGAGTACCAGCAAGCAGACAAGACAGCACACCAGCAGTATCTTGCTTATAAAGCACAAGCTTGGTTGAATTATACCTCTCATCAAGACAGCATCAATAGCCGCTCACCTGCTGATACCTATGCGTTGCAAACAGCAGAGACTATATTACAAGCACTAAAAGATGACACTGCTAAAGATATCGACTTATATCAAGACATTCCCTCTATGTCAGCGTTAATGCGACCTGACCTGTGGGCAACCATCAGTGCTCTAAAAGACAGCGACGGTATAGACTCAGCACCACGCGAAATCGCCTTCAGTGAAGTTGCTTTGATTTGGGCCGCTACCAATCAATGCGCACGTAGTGAACGCGACTCAGGAACTCACTTTCGCAAGGCAGATCGTTGGCTTGAGCAGGCACGCGAGGCCTATGTTAATAGCCATAACTCAGAAACAAACGTCGCTTTGCAAGCGCTTATCGTACGTTATTACAAGCTATATTCACCCTTAAGTTCAGTTGAAGATACTTGTAGTGGACAAGTACTACCGACTATCGATAGCAAATAAACATATAGTTAAAATACTTTAAAAACGCTACGATACTGCGGGTATAGTTTTTTTGCAG
>NZ_RRYX01000122.1:0-8362 GCF_014861375.1 Psychrobacter sp. FME5
TTCTCTTTGTTGTGGTAAACAAGAGTGTAAGGCGTTGCTTATTTTTTTCAACTATTTCCCAATTCTATACAGCCCCTATAGTTCAAATACTTTAAAAGCGCTACGATACTGCGGGTATAGTTTTTTTGCAGCCTCTGTCTGCGTAGGCACAGCAAGCTAGAAAAAACGGTACCTGCAGTACATGATGTAGCGATATTACTTCTCACTGACTATAATACCAAACCCAAAAAATACGATTAGCTGTGTGTTCAAAAACTGCTTAAAGTAGTACAAAAGAGCCTGCTAACATGATGTTAGCAGGCTCTTTTTATTGCTGATAAATATTGTGTCGCTTCAATATTATACCATTCACAAAAATTAGAGTAGCAAGGAAAACGAGTGCAAGTGCTACGCCTTGTAGACTAAACGAGTTTGACACGGCTAATCGTACTTTTTGGGTTTGGTATTACAGTAGAGCCAAACATCAGTTAGCTTCGACACCCTCAATTGCTTGCAACGCTTTTAATGCACTGATCAAACGCTCATGCTGCGACTGCGTGCCGATAGTAATACGCAGGTATTCTTCCACACGAGGCTTCTCGAAATGACGAACAATAATACCCTGTTCGCGCAATGCACTCGCTACAGCACTCGCCTTGCCATCTTTTGGACGGGCAAAGACAAAGTTGGCATGTGATGGCAACACGTCATAACCTAGCGCGGTCAATTCTGCTGTCAACGAGGTGCGTAAATCGATCACTTGCTGACAAGTCTGCTCAAAATACTCAACATCCAACACACTAGCTGTCGCGCCAGTTTGCGCCAACTTATCTAATGGATAGCTATTAAAGCTATTTTTCATCCGGGTTAGCGCCTCAATCAATGAAGCATTACCAAACGCCATACCAACACGCAGTCCAGCCAGCGAGCGTGATTTTGAAAAGGTTTGAGTCACAAGTATATTGTCACACTCATTAATAAGGCTGATGGCTGATAGCTCAGAATCCGTACTGCCTTCTTCTACCTGAGCAAAATCTATATACGCCTCATCAATCACCACCACAGAATTCGAATGCTCGCTGGCAAGTTTACGAATATCAGCAAGCGACAATAATAAACCGGTTGGCGCATTAGGGTTGGCAATGATGATACCGCTACACGGCTGACGATAGGCATCAGGGCTGACACTAAAATCAGCTTCTAGGGCAATTTGTACCAGCTCTACGCCAAATGTCTGCGCATATACAGGATAAAAGCTATAACTAATATCAGGCGCTAAAACGGGGCGTTCCTTTAAGAAAAAACTGGCAAACACTAGCGCCAGCACTTCGTCCGAGCCGTTACCAACGAACACTTGGTTGATATCAAGATTATATAGCTCTGCCAATGCGCCACGCAAATCATCAGATTCAGGCGCAGGATATAAGCGCAGTTCATCCGCTTGCTGCTCTAAGACTTTGGCGATGGCTTCCCCTACTTTTGGTGAGGGCGGAAATGGATTTTCATTGGTGTTTAATTTGCATAAATTATCATGCTGAGGCTGCTCGCCAGGGACGTAAGGTGACAAATTACGCGCTTTAGATGACCAAAGCCTGGTATCTATCTTTAACTCACTCATAAGTTATCCTACTATTAGCCACATAAATTATTAAAAACAGGTTTTAAAAGTACTATCCAAAAGTACCATTTAAAAGTAACTCTCAAAGTATCCAAAACATATTACTGATAACGATAACGGGCTGAACGCGCATGGGCTTCTAAGTCCTCACGCTGCGCTAAAATATCTGCAGTTTCTGCTAACGGCTTACTACCAGATTCAGAACAATAAATAATCGATGATTTCTTCTGAAAATCATAAACGCCCAATGGCGAAGAAAAACGCGCGGTACCCGAGGTTGGCAACACATGATTGGGACCAGCACAATAATCGCCAATCGCCTCTGGTGTATGACGACCCATAAAGATGGCACCAGCATGACGAATGTCATCAAGCAATGCGTCGGGTTCATCGACAGACAATTCTAAATGCTCAGGGGCAACGCGATTAATAACCACCATGCCCTCCTCGCGGTCTTTAACCAATATAAGCGCGCCGCGATTTTTTAGCGAGTCACGGGCGATATCGGCTTTTGGTAATTCTGCCAATGCTTTTTCGATTTCTGCGGCGACTTCTTCAAGTTGCTTACGACTTGTCGTCACAAAGATAGCTTGGGCGATACGGTCATGCTCAGCTTGTGATAATAAGTCCATCGCTAGCCAATCAGCGCGATCTTGCGCCTCGCCTTCTGCATAGACTAATACTTCAGAGGGACCGGCAATCATATCGATGCCCACTTGACCGAATACCGCACGTTTGGCCGCAGCGACATATTTATTGCCCGGTCCGGTGATTTTGTCTACTGCTGGAATAGTTTCAGTACCGTAAGCTAATGCGGCAACCGCTTGTGCGCCACCAATGGTAAAGACGCGATCAACCTTGGCTAAATGCGCCGCTGCCAATACCAATGGATTGAGGACGCCTTTTGGGGCGGGTACCACCATAATAACTTCTTTGACGCCAGCAACTTTAGCAGGGATAGCATTCATTAATACCGAAGACGGATAAGACGCTAGACCGCCTGGTACATAAATACCGACGCGATCAAGTGGTGTGACCTTTTGACCCAAGCGATTACCCAGCTCATCTTCATACTGCCAAGTCTCTTGTACTTGGCGCTCATGAAAAGACTGTACCCGTGTCGCCGCGGTGATCAGTGCCGTTTTGACAGTACCATCAAGATTCAAAAACGCTTCAGCAAGCGCCTCTTTAGACAGCTCTAACTCTTGCATCGTCGTTGCTGGATGCTGATCAAACTGTTGGGTCAGTGCCAGTACCACGCTATCGCCACCATGACGCACGTTAGCAATAATATCATCTACCGTTTTTAGTAACTCAACATCATTGACCGTTTCAAAGGCTAATAATTGTGTCAATTGACTGTCAAAATCGGCATCTTGGGTACTTAACTGGCGCATGATTCCATCCTATGTTTGAGCATAAAATACTGCTAAAAATACACGCTATAAGACCACTTATAAAGAGACATAAAGCGTGTTTGCGGTTCACAAATTTTATGGTTGCTTGTAACTGCTTATTGCATGTTTTCTTATTCAAATGATACTAGGGCATGTCATCAATTAGCACATTTAATCATTTAGTGGTCTTAAAATGGCTAAATTTTGCCAAACATCGTCAAATAACTGGTTAATATCTCGATATTATCTGCGCTATTTTCCTTGTTTGACTACAATTTTGCTCATTTTAAGCCTCACAATCTAAATGATGACACGCCCTAGGCCGTGGCCTAAACTTAATGGTCTAGCAACCAACACAATAAAACCAGTTTAGCACGCTATGTCTATCATAGAGCGCTAAACTGGTTTTAAAATTTGTATAATGGTGCTTGATATTACCAATGATTGTCATCGTTTTATAAAGCACTAATTTATGAGGCGCTGGCAATACTGTCTTTAAAACTATCTAAGATAGGTTCCAGTAGGGCAAATTTGCGTTTATAGCTCACTTGATTGACGATAAGGCGTGAGGACACATCGCAAATATGATCGCGTGCTTCAAGGCCATTGGCACGTAAGGTATTACCCGTATCGACCACATCGACAATCAAATCACCCAAGCCGACCAATGGCGCAAGCTCCATTGAGCCATAAAGCTTAATCACATCTACTTGCTGACCTTGGCTGGCAAAGTAAGCGCGCGCAACATTGACATATTTGGTGGCGATACGCAGACGACGATTGGGTAGTGGCGCATCTTTTACCCCAGCAGTCATCAGCTTACATTGGGCAATCTGCAAATCAAGCAATTCATAAACATGATTGGCGCCGTGCTCGAGCAACACATCTTTACCTGCCACCCCAAAATCCGCTGCACCGTGCTCTACATAAGTAGGTACGTCGCTGGCGCGTAAAATCAATACGCGAACATTAGGATTTGAGGTAGGGAAAATGAGTTTGCGTGACGCTTCAGGGTCTTCTAACAAGTCAACGCCAGCAGCACGTAGCAACGGCATCGTTTCTTCTAAAATACGACCCTTTGACAAGGCCAGTGTTAAACCTGCAAACTCATCATTTACTTCATTTAATAAACCGTTACTTGGTAGGTTGTTGCTTGCTTCAGTCATAATGACTCATATCCGTGTACAGTTGGTATCCCCATCACAGGGAATTTTTTAATTTTGCAATGCTTTAATGCCGTATTTAACTAAGCCATCAAAACTAATCGTTGGTACTAATACGCTCGATATTGACGCCCAGCGCACGCAATTTGTCTTCGACATGCTCATAGCCACGGTCAATATGATAAATGCGGTCGATTAAGCTCTCGCCTTCAGCAGTCGCCGCTGCCATCACTAATGACATAGAGGCACGTAAATCCGTCGCCATAACAGGAGCAGCAGTGAAGTTTTCCACTCCTTTCACAACCGCAGTATGGCCATCGACTTGGATAGAAGCGCCCAAACGATTAAGTTCAGGTACATGCATATAGCGATTCTCAAAGATATTCTCGATGAAAGTACTGGTACCATCGGCAATGCAAGCAATGGCCATTAGCTGCGCTTGCATATCGGTGGGAAAACCAGGATGCGGCTGTGTGCGAATATCAACGGCTTTTGGGCGACCTGTCATCTGCGCGCGAATCCAATCATCACCAGTAGTAATGATTGCACCCATATCTTCAAACTTCTCTAGTACAGGTGATAATAATAGCGCAGAAGTATTTTTGGCCAATACATCACCGCGCGTCATCAACGCCCCAGCAAGGTAAGACCCTGTCTCGATACGATCTGGCACCACTGAATATTCACAACCATGTAGACGTTCAACGCCTTCGATAGTCATGGTTGACGTACCGATACCGCTTATTTTGGCGCCCATGGCAACCAGCATATTGGCCAAATCCACCACTTCTGGCTCCAGCGCGCAATTACCCAACACGGTAGTGCCTTTGGCAAGCGTGGCTGCCATAATCACGTTTTCCGTACCACCAACGGTAACCATGTCAAATGAGAAGTTACAGCCGATTAGCTTGCCGCCTTTTGGTGCTTGCGCTTTCACGTAACCATTCTCTACGCTAATTTCAGCGCCCATGGCCTCAAAGGCTTTTAGATGCTGATCAACAGGACGAGAGCCAATGGCACAACCACCTGGCAAGGAGACTTCGGCTTCCCCAAAACGTGCCAACAATGGCCCAAGCACTAAAATTGAGGCACGCATAGTTTTGACCAAATCATACGGCGCATAAAAGTTATCGATACTCTTGGTATCGCAAGTAACGGTATCGTCTTGTTTTTGGATATTGATACCCATGCCACCGATCAATTTAATCAAGGTACGCACATCTTGTAGCGATGGTACATTGTGCAGTGTCGTCGGCGTCTCAGCCAATATCATCGCCGCAAGTAACGGCAACGCGGCATTTTTGGCGCCTGAGATAGTAACTTCCCCTGCGATACGACTGCTACCGGTGATTAAAAATTGATCCATAAAGGTGACAACCTAGCAATGAGTATAAAAAAGTATGAAAACCAGTAGTTATAGACCAGCAAAAAATTGCCAGTGACACAAATCTAGTCAGATATAAAAAGTATTAGCCTTGCGATTGAACTTCCCATTCAGCAGGCGTTAATGCTTGAATATTAAGCGCATGGATATCACCGCTCGCAATTTTATCATTAACCAGCGCGTAGACGGCTTGCTGACGTTGAACGGCGCGTTTGCCTTCGAAACTGGCATCAACCACGCGTACATCAAATTTCGTACCTTGGTTGGCAGCTTGAATAAAAGCGTCTGGGAAGTGAGTTTGTAAAAATGCGATCAAATCGTCAGCGTTCATGCTCATAAAGTATTCTGCCTTAAAGGTTAAGATAGGGTATAGATTTAAAGTGACAACATTATAACAAGAGTTTAAGCATCTTACAGTACTGTCTTACGTAACTGCGCTTAACTATTCATGGATGAATAGCATTAGAGCGCTTTATCCAAGTACGCCAATACCTGAGCACGCACATCATTGATCCAACGCAGTGGTGGCGCCATCGCACCAATACTGGTGGCATGACTGGCTCCTTCGATGTCACCTGTTTCCACGCTAACCCCTGCATCTTTTAAAGCCTGTGTCATTTTAATGGTGTTGGTCACGTGGACAATCTTATCTTTTTCGGCAGTCAACAATAAGTAGGGTGGCTGCTCGCCTTTTATTTGACGGTCTGGCATGACGTCGTCTGGTGTGGCATCGGCAGCAAAAGCTGTCGAACTATCAAATTTTCGGAAGTCATAACTATAAGGACCAGCAATACCAATGACTGTCGCGATATCTGTTGGCTTTATACCATAAGGGGCCAAAAAGTCTTCATTAGCGACCGCTGCAACCGCGTTAAATGCACCAGAAGAATGCCCGACAACCGCCAATCGCTTAGGATCAGCATGCAGGCTGGTCGCATTATCGATACTCCAAGCAATCGCTTGTGCCGCATCTTCTACATAGTCAGGATACACATGCTCAGGTGCTTTACGGTAATTAATCACCGCCGTGACATAGCCGGCTTGTGCCAAACTTTGACCGACAAAGGCATATTGATCTTTATTACCATTCTCCCACGAGCCACCGTGAACAAAAACTACCATGGGATAGCTACCAGTAATAGTACTCTCGGCTTTCATGGCTTTCGTTAAAGATTTGGGGTAATAAACATCCAAGTCTTGCAATGGTTCATCGCCATATAGAATATTTTTGCTCACACCCACACCGCCACTTGAGGTAATACCATTGACGATAGCAAGTGGTGATAACGCTTGGGCCTGCTGGGTAGCCAGCACAATTCCACCAACTGCTAGTACGGTGGTAATACCTGTGCTGATAAGTTTGGGCGTGCTTGTCTTAGTTGTTTGTGTCGCTGTACTTACATCCTTCATCGCCAGTATCCCTATTATATTTATATATTGACCCACCATTTATCGCATTACGACTATAGCATCACGACAGTCTATTTATAAAAACCCATCTGACACTGTCATTCGATATTGTGCTGGCACGTCTACTGCACTATTTTATTTTTACTGGCTTCTATCTTACTGGCTAGATAAGGACTTTTCGTGTTTTTCCTGTTAGTGCTGTTTAGGCTTATTGTCATAAATACCATACGACCCTAACCACAATCAGCCTCTAAAACTCTATTTGAGTGCTCAAATCGCTTAGCTTAGCTAAACTAAATCACACTATTGAATAGTCGTTGTTTACTGATCTTGGTAAAGGTCAATATATGAGCTAGATGAGGGTTGATCGACTGGCTCCCCTTCTTCTGTGATGACAATGGGTGTCGCCGTATTAGCAGTATTATTTTCTACAGATTTATTCAGGCTGGGGCTAGCACTCGCATCAGCCACTGCCTCAGAATTGCCCAAATCATTCTCATACATGATATCGTCTTCGCTTATCTTTACCCCTCTATCATCGACGACGGTGGTCAGCAATACCAGCTCCGTCACACCAACGGTGCTATTGGCAATATCAATCAAATGGCTTTGCTGCGTTGGGGTCATACGCCCCATGATATAGACCACACCATTATTGGTGACAGCTTTAACCTGTGAGGCTTTGACCCCACTATTAGCAGCGACCTTTGCCAGCAGCTTTGAAGTAATATAACCATCATGGACGGTCGAGCTATAGCCTTTTGAAGCACTGACATTCATCTCGTTATAGACACGGCGTACATCTGGCATCGAGCTGACAACTTTTTCAACTTCTGCTTTGATTGCCTCGGTAGGTACTTCGCCTGTCAATAGAACTTCGCTATTAAAGCTATCAATACCCATGCGGCTGGTTTGCTGCAAATCTTCTTTGAGGCCATAGACATTGATTTTGACCGTATGTTCGATACTGCGATCGAGCAATCGCTGCGGAATGGTACGCTCCGTCATCGGTACGCCATAATTACCTTCTGTACTATTGGTTAAATAGTTGGTGGTACAACCAGTGGTGACGATGCTGGCCATTAGCATAACACCAGTCACCGTACGACGTGTTGAGCCAACTATAGCAGTGCGCAAATGCATCCGTGTCATGACTTACCTCTTGAAACATGGTTGATAATGTAGAACATGATTGACAATAATGACGATTGATAGCTGTAGCGTTTATAAAAATCGTGCTTACGTTAATAATTTTAATTCAGCTACTTTACTTAATTTTGGCTGTGTTTTAATAATGTGTTGATTAATTTAATGATAGAATAATGGTGTTATAGTAGTTTTGATTTAAGCAAACAAAAGGAATTAAGTATATGGTAGTAGATATCACTAACCCCGAATTAGTAGACAAAGA
>NZ_RRYX01000123.1:0-8280 GCF_014861375.1 Psychrobacter sp. FME5
ATATCGTTCACCTAGGCTTAGATGTGTATAGTTCATGGTTGCAATCTCACTTTGGTCGGTGGATAAAGACTTTGATGCTAGCGCATCTAGGTCTTTTTTTCACCTCGCATTTGGTATTGCACTTCATGTGTTAATCTAAGGTATATAAAACACCCAGCATATAAAAAAAGCCCCTATCTATTATAGACAGAGACTTTTTATTAGGGGCTGTATAGAATTCAGCTAAGGAACAGGAGTGAAAGTACTACGCCTTGTAGACTAAACGAGTTTGACACAGCTAATCGTACTTTTTGGGTTTGGTATAACTATATTTTGCCATGACATTGCTTGTACTTAAGACCTGAACCACAAGGGCAAGGTGCGTTACGACTGATGTTCATACCCGCGTATGGGTTTGGCTCATTGGCATTGTTGCCAGCATTAGCACTAGCACTAGCACCGCCTGCCATAGCACCTGCTGCCGCCGCACTACCCGCTACATTGCGATTTTGCGCTTGTTCTGCTGCACTACTATCCATATTATCAACGTCATTGTGCTCAAACTGCATTTGCATCTGCGCCGCATTCTCACGCTGCTGCTCTTCCAATGCCTCCAGCTCTTCTTTGGTCGGGATATGCACACGTGATAAATCCTGTACCGTCTCAGATTTAATTGCCCCTAGCATCATTTGGAATAGCTCAAACGACTCACGCTTATATTCTTGCTCAGGGTTTTTTTGGGCATAACCACGCAGATGAATGCCTTTACGCAGCTGATCCATTTGGGTTAAATGCTCTTTCCAATGTTTATCTAGACTCTGCAGCATAAAGTGACGCTCAAGCTGAGCGGCATCTTTTTCGCCCATCTGCTCGCGGCGACCATGATAATGATCGAGCGCGGTTTGGATAATTTTGGCACGCAGCCCTTCTTCATCCAAGCGGCGATCTTCATCGAGCCAGTCGTTAATTGGCATCGATATTTTAAACTCGTCTTCCAGTTCATCCTCAAGACCATCGACATTCCATTGGTCATCGATAGAACCTGGCGGGATAAACTGGCTAATCATGGCATTATAAACTTCATGATGCATCACTTCGATGGCCTCTAACAAATCCATCTCTGCCAATAAATCATCGCGCTGACCGTAGATAACTTTACGTTGCTCATTGGCCACATCATCATATTTCAATAGATTTTTACGCGCATCAAAATCGCGGCTTTCGACTTTACCTTGGGCGTTTTCAATCGATTTAGAAACCATTTTATGCTCGATGGCTTCGTCTTCTTTTAGGCCCATGGCGCGCATCATATTGACCACGCGATCACCGGCGAAAATACGCATCAAGTCATCTTCGAGCGATAAAAAGAAGCGTGACATACCAGGGTCACCCTGACGACCAGCACGACCACGTAGCTGATTATCAATACGGCGTGACTCATGACGCTCAGAACCAATAATATGTAGACCACCAGCGGCAACGACTTGATCATGCTTGACTTGCCATTGGGCTTTTAAGCGTGCCATTTCATCGGGGCTGACTGCATCGATGTCTTCGATAAATGACTGCCAGTTACCACCAAGGATAATATCGGTACCACGACCTGCCATGTTGGTGGCGATGGTGACAGATTTTGGGCTACCTGCCTGGGCAATAATGTCGGCTTCGCGCTCATGCTGCTTGGCGTTTAGGACGTTATGCTTGACGCCGTCTTGATCGAGCAGATAAGACAACTCTTCACTGGCTTCGATCGTCGCCGTACCAACCAGTACTGGTGCGCCTTTGTCCTGTATTTCTTTAATCTCGCGGATGATGCCTTTGTATTTACCTAACTTGGTTAAGAAAATTTGGTCATCCATATCGATACGCGCAATCGGCTCGTGTGTTGGAATAACGATGACGTCTAAGTCATAGGTTGATTTAAATTCTGCTGCTTCGGTATCCGCCGTACCCGTCATACCAGATAGCTTTTCATATAGACGGAAGAAGTTCTGGAAGGTGGTGGTTGCAAGGGTTTGGTTTTCCGCTTGAATCTCGACGTTTTCTTTGGCTTCGACCGCTTGATGCAGGCCTTCTGACCAGCGGCGACCGGGCATGGTACGACCAGTATTTTCATCAACGATGACTACTTCACCTTCATCGACGATATAATGGACGTTTTTGACAAACACATGGTGGGCGCGAATAGCCGCTTGGACGTGCGCCAATAGCGGCAAACGACTTGGACTATATAAGCTTTCACTTTCGCCCAGCTCGCCGACTTCGATTAAAAAGCGCTCAATTTTCTCATAGCCTTTTTCGCTAATCTCGATTTGACGGTTCTTTTCATCGATCCAAAAATCTTCTTCTTCGTTATTCTTATTGGCTTCTTCGTCTTTTGAGCGAATAAGTACGGGAATGATGGTATTAATCAAGGCGTACATACGTGACGAATCTTCGGCTTGACCTGAGATAATCAATGGCGTACGTGCTTCATCAATTAAGATAGAGTCAATCTCATCGATGATACAGAAGTTTAGCGGACGCTGTTTTTTTTCAGCTAAGCTAAACACCATGTTATCGCGTAGGTAATCAAAACCATATTCGTTATTGGTACCGTAAGTGATGTCGGCTTGATAGGCGTCGATTTTTTCTTGTGGCGGCTGCTGCGAATAAATCACCCCAACCGTCATACCCAAAAAACTAAACAATGGACGGTTTAATTCAGCATCACGCGCGGCCAAATAATCGTTGACCGTCACCAAATGCACGCCCTTGCCACTGATACCGTTCAGGTACATGGCCAAGGTGCCCATCAAGGTTTTACCCTCACCGGTTTTCATCTCGGCGATTTTGCCTTCGTGTAGGGTGATACCACCGATGAGCTGGACATCATAGTGGCGCATGCCAGTGACACGTAACGAGGCTTCGCGGCAAACGGCAAACGCTTCTGGCAGTAGCGCATCTAAGCTTTCACCGTTTTGATGTCTTGCTTTAAACTCTTCGGTTTTTTGTTGTAATTGCTCATCAGACAAGGCTTGTACTTCAGCCTCTTGTGCGTTGATTTTGCTGACCACTTTACGCATACGCTTGAGTTCACGGTCATTTTTAGTGCCAACGACACTGCCTATAATTTTTGATAACATAATTTTTTGACCTATGGAAATATTCGATAATTAGTGCGCATTAGCCAACGCGTCGTCCGTTGCTTTTTCATTGTTTGGCTAGTTACTGTCCAATTTAAGACAGTCCAATAAAATATCGCCCAATTAAGTGTGACGTTATTATATATGGTTATGACGGCGATGGATACCAGGGCAGTTAGCAGATATTTGCCGACGTAAAAAGGCAGCTGGACGTGTTAAAATAGTGCTTATATAGTCGATACCAAATAAAATAGATATCTTATATTATGACGCGAGACTGGTATGAATTTTTCTTGCTTGCTGTGCCTACGCCGACAGAGGCGGCGAAAAATTAGCATCAGTAACACTCGTATCAGTTTTAAAGTAAACCAACTATATATATCTGAAACTCGCTATTTAGCCAAATTTATTTAAGAAAGATAAAAACGATATAAGAGATACTGCATGTCTGTCAAACCCTCTGCTCAAACTGATGATACATTAAAAACTACGTCAAAAAACACTTCGAAAATGACATCAAAAAACAATTCAAGAAACAATTCAAAATCTGTGCCAGTGTCATCTGCACCATTGGTCATAGGCGATGCCGTCTATCATTTAGCAGACCATACGCCAATGATGGTGCAATATCTGACCATGAAAGCCAACTATCCACAAGCATTATTGCTATATCGGATGGGTGATTTTTATGAGCTATTCTTTGATGATGCCAAGCGCGCGGCGCAAATATTGGACATTACCCTAACCCGCCGTGGTACGGATAAAGCCGGTAACACCATTGCCATGGCAGGCGTTCCGTTTCATGCAGCCGACAGCTATATGGCGCGGCTAATTGCTGCTGGGCAAACGGTGGTGGTTTGTGAGCAAATTGACGAATCTGCAACTAACAATGCTAGTAACAGCCCAACAAACAAAACATCCAATGCGCCGACGATGGGCGATAAACAAAAGAAAAATAAAAGCAAATCAGCGGCTGGCAGTATCATGCGCCGTGAAGTGGTCAAAACCTTGACCGCTGGAACGATTACCGATGATGCGCTGATTGCGCCCAATCATACCCCGACTGTCGTCGCTATCGATATAGAAACACCTAAATCGAACAGCAAACACCCTTTACAAGCCGCCATCAGTCAAATGGACTTAGCTGCTGGCACGTTGACAACCCAAAGTCTGACAGCGCATAACGATGATATCGAGAGTCTGAGAACTCAAATGCTGACGGTATTGGCGCGCTTTGCCCCGAGTGAATGTATCATTAGCGAAGCACTGGGTGAACAAGCTGGTGAAGAATGGCTGTTGTGGTTACGCCAACATCTCGACTGCCCTATTATCGAAGTGGCGACCAATGACTTTCATCGTGACCATGCCAGCGCGACTTTATGCCAACAGTTTGAAGTACAGCGTCTCGATGGTCTAGGCATTAGCGATGCACCACTGGCTCAATCTAGCTGTGCGGCGCTGATACATTATGCACGGCAAACCCAGCAGCGTCATGTGCCGCAGCTTAACCAGCTCATCGTCGAATATAGCGACGATTATTTGATTATCGATGCCAATAGCCAGCAAAACCTTGAGCTATTTACCCCCGTCAGCAGCAACGGTACGTCCTTAATATCTGTGCTCAATCATTGTCAGACGCCAATGGGGCGACGCTTACTGGTGCAGCAAATGAAGCGCCCGCTGCGTCAGCATGCGCGTATCAATATGCGTTTGGAGGCGATAACCTGTCTTTTAAATCAAGACAATCAAACTGAACAAGCCAACCAAAATTTAGGAAACAGCCCATTAGTTACCAGTTTACGCGAAACCCTAAACGCTATCGGTGATATTGAGCGCATCAGTAGCCGTATCGGGCTGATGAGCGCCAAGCCGCGCGACTTACGCAAACTTGCCGATGGCATTGCCAGTAGTGCACAGCTCACGACTTTACTGACGGATTCAGGTATTAGCCACGACCAGTCTGGCCTGTTGCCCATGCTGATGCAGCAATTGCCCGAACAACTACCTGCGGTACAGTCCGTCGCCGAGTTGATTGAGCGTGCCATTGTTGTAGAGCCACCTGCCCATATCCGCGATGGCGGTATGCTAGCCGCGGGCTTCGATGAAGAATTTGATCGGCTGACCCATCTCCATGACAATATCCAAGCGACATTAGATGAGATGCTAGAGCGTGCTCGTCAAGATAACCAATTACCTAGCCTAAAAGTGGGCTTTAATAAGGTCAGTGGCTTTTATTTTGAGCTGCCTAAGATGCAAGCAAAGAACGCCCCTGCGCACTTTATCAGGCGGCAAACGCTAAAGAGCAGCGAGCGCTTTATCACTGATGAGCTAAAAGAAGTCGAGACCGAATATCTAAGCGCGCAGACATTAGCATTGACTCGTGAAAAGCAGCTGTACAATGAACTATTAACTATCTTAAACAGCCATTTAGCCGAGCTACAACAGCTAAGCGCGGCGATTGCCCAAATAGATGTGCTAAGTAATTGGGCACAGCTTGCGACAGTTTATAACTGGCAGCGTCCAGTCATGAGTCATGGCTTAGAAAATGACGGTTTAACCAATAGCGCAAACAACAATACAAACAACCATATAAACAATAACAGTCAAACCAGTATCGATATTAAACAAGGTCGTCATGTGGTGGTCGAAGCGGCGCTAAATCCAGCTAACATCCAAAACACCATTAATAGCATTAATAGCTTTAATCAGAGCAACAATACTCAGCCTACGAGCCATTTTGTCGCCAATGATTGTCAGCTTGGCAGCAATGACAGTAAAGACGAGCATCCTGAGCGATTATTAATGATTACTGGCCCTAATATGGGCGGTAAATCGACCTATATGCGCCAAACGGCGTTGATTGTCCTACTTGCTCATTGCGGCAGCTTTGTCCCAGCAGCTAGTGCTTATATTGGTGATATCGACCGCATCTTTACCCGTATTGGCTCGGCCGATGACTTAGCAGGTGGTAAATCGACGTTTATGGTTGAAATGATAGAAACCGCCAATATTCTCAATCAAGCGACCAATAAATCACTGGTGTTGATGGATGAAGTCGGACGCGGTACGGCGACCACTGATGGTCTGGCAATCGCCCACGCTTGCGTCAACAGGCTACTAGAGATTGGCTGCCTGACGTTATTTGCCACCCATTATTTTGAGCTAACGCAATTGGCAAATAATAAAGACCAAAGCCACGCCAATATTCGTAATGTCCATGTCGCTGCCAGTGAAATCGATGGTCAGCTTCTACTACTGCATCAAATCAAGGACGGCGCAGCAAGCTCCAGCTTTGGATTACATGTGGCGAAAATGGCGGGTATCCCAACGCAGGTGCTTAATGATGCCAAGCGTTATTTATTAGATAACTTAAAGGTAGACAACTTAAGCATAGATAACTTAAGCATAGATAACTTAAAGGCTGACAACCTTAAAGCGGATAACGACAAAGTTATTATTGATAACCTTGATGACAAAAATGACTTAGCTAAGTCAGTAACAGATAAAAGCTCGCACGCTCCTGCTAACAAGACAACAAAAGCACAGGTTATGAAGGTTGAGAAAAATCAAAGCACGATGGATATTCCACAGCAAAATCAATTGTTTAGCTTGCAAGATGAGCTGGGTGCAATTGATCCCAATAGCCTAACGCCCAAACAGGCGCACGATTTATTGTATCATCTGAAGAAAATCATTAGTCAGTAAAGGGGTTTGTCAAATCGCCCTAAAAGCGTTAAAATACGCCTTATTCCAAACTATTCTATTTAGCCTTAAGCCAATAACAGGTAGACAGCACTATGACCTTCGTCGTTACAGATAACTGCATCCGTTGCAAATACACTGACTGTGTGGAAGTCTGCCCTGTGGACTGCTTTTATGAAGGGCCAAACTTCCTAGTCATCGACCCTGATGAGTGCATCGACTGCGCGCTATGCGAGCCTGAATGTCCCGCCAATGCCATCTTCTCAGAAGATGAAGTACCCAAAGGCCAAGAGCAATTTACCCAACTCAATGAAGAACTGGCGCAAAAATGGCCAAACATTACTGAAATGAAAGGTCAGTTGCCAGAAGCTGAGAAGTGGGATGGTGTGGAAGGTAAGATTCAGTATTTAGAGAAGTAAGCAAAACTTATACTGTTTTAACTGATATTATTTAGTAATTCTCTGATATAGGCTGTGGCTTTTAGCCCAGCCTTTTTGTTTATCTAAATTTTAATCTAATGCATATCTCGTAGGCTGCGGCTTTAGCCCAGCATTTTTAACGCTATAAACTTTAGCTAGTTAATTGGTAGGCTACGGTTTTGATCCATCACTTTGTCAAATTTATATCACTTAGCTGGGCAAAATGCCCAGCCTACCTACATCTATAACCTCGCCTACACACTGAACCCACTATGAGCAACTACATTCGTGATAAAACTAAAGGTGGCTGCTATTTCTTAACCTTTAATTTAGCCAATCGACACTCTCAATTACTCTTGACCCATATTGATAAATTTCGTGACGCCTATGCTAAAACAATTCAACATCATCACTTTGATTTAGACGCAATGGTTGTGCTTCCCGATCATGTGCATATGCTCATTACTTTACCGCCAGACTCTGATGATTACGCTGTCATAGTGGCGAGTATCAAAAGCCAATTCTCTAGACAATTCAATAAAACTGAAATTATCACCTCCTCACGACAAGCAAAAAGAGAGCGAGGTATTTGGCAACGACGATTTTGGGAACATCGTATCCGTGATGAGGCTGATTATCGGCAACATATGGATTATATTCACTATAATCCTGTCAAACATGGCTACGTCGCCAACCCTCAAGATTGGCAATACTCTACATTGCATAAATTGATTAAAAAAGGCGTGTATCCCGATGATTGGGGAACCGATGTGAATAATAAAGGTGTCAACATTCGATATGATAGGTAGCAGGTAGGCTGTAGCTTTAGCCCAGCATTATGATATTGCATAGTTTGGCGCTGGGCAAAATGCCCAGCCTACGCCCGCTTTAGTGTGTATCTCGTAGGCTGCGGCTTTAGCCCAGCGTTTTGCATTTTATAAACGCTCAAAAGTTGACGAATTCAAGATTTTACTTATTTTAAACTTAGATTAACACATGAAGTGCAATACCAAATGCGAGGTGAAAAAAAGACCTAGATGCGCTAGCATCAAAGT
>NZ_RRYX01000124.1:0-8207 GCF_014861375.1 Psychrobacter sp. FME5
TAGGCTTAGATGTGTATAGTTCATGGTTGCAATCTCACTTTGGTCGGTGGATAAAAACTTTGATGCTAGCGCATCTAGGTCTTTTTTTCACCTCACATTTGGTATTGCACTTCATGTGTTAATCTAAGGAATGAATTACTTATCTTTTTGAATATTAAAGCAATCCATAAATAAATTGAAACAAAATTTATGAATATACCCTTCACATTGCGCAATTATTTCTATAAAATACCGACCGTGTGGTTTCTTTAATGTATATACATTATTAATATATACTTGATTTGAACCCAATTTAAGCATGACTTAAAAAAGGCATCCTAATTATGAGTCCTACCACTATTGCTTACGGTTACCTTGCGATTGCCATTATTTGCGAAGTGATTGGTACCACCTTTTTAGTGAAGTCAGAGCAATTCACCCGTTTGGTGCCGACCTTAATTATGGGTGTGCTTTATGCCATCTCGTTTTATTTGCTGACCCAAACCATCAAAACCATACCGCTCGGCATCGCTTATGCACTGTGGGGTGGTCTGGGAATTGTGCTGACATCGCTTGTTGGCTTGGTATTTTTTAAGCAAAGTCTGGATACAGCAGCAGTGGTTGGCATCGCTATGATTGTTGGCGGGGTCGTGGTGATGAACTTACTGTCTAATTCTGTGGTGAATTAACCATTTAACAGGGAGGTAAAAATGGAAATTGAGAATGCTTATAAGCGTAAAAAACAGCCCGAACTGGTTCGTCGTGCGCTGCTTGACCAAGCCGCACGGATAACGCTAGAGCAGGGGTTGTCTAAGGTTACTTTTCAAGCGGTGGCTGATGCGGTCGGCGTGACCAAAGGCGGTGTGATGCATCATTTCGCCACCAAAAATGCGCTTATCCTTGAAGTGTTTCATGATGCGATGGCGAAATTTGAGGCAGAAGTGAATACGGCAATGGCCAAAGACCCTGTCAGTTATGGTGCTTTTACCCGCGCTTATATCGACGCCACCATCAGTTTGGGCGAAAAAGGACAGGAAGAGTTTAATAGCCAAGCCACGTTATATGTATTGATGCTTGGCGATATCGAACTGCGTGAATTGTGGGCCGAATGGTCAAATGCGCAATTAAAGAAACATGACGCCACTGATAATAACGAAACCTTATGTATGGTGCGTTTGGTTGCCGATGGTATTTGGCTTTCTGACTTTTCAGGCATCAATATATCTGACAAAAAATCCTTACGCGCGCGTTTGATAAACATGACCCAGCGTGAGTAGGATTGAGCAGTAGTTTTAGGGTAGTTAATGGGTTCAAGATGGGTTCAAGCGCTCTATAAATAAGATAGAAATATTGCTATAAGTTTTTCTTGCTTGCTGTGTGCTTTAGCAGACAGAGGCTGCAAAAAAATTATACCAATATCACATAATTACCGATGTATAAGTCAACGTAAAAACTTTATTTCAACACTTTTTATTCTAAAGTATTTTAATACTTAAACAGTAACGACACGATTTGAGATGAGTGTTCTTTATTAATAGCATTTATCAGTCGTCGCAAGGAGATTTTATGACAAATTCCAATAATTTAACCGACCTTATCCATTTAGACCAAGTGCAAACGGCTTATATCAACGGTCGTTTCCTACCTGTTGATGATTCGCTTGCAACTTTTGAAGATATTAATCCTGCGACTGGTGAGGTGCTAGCAACTATTCAGCAAACGACTGATGAGCAAGTTAATGCAGCGGTTAAAGCGGCACAAAAAGGCCAAAAGGTATGGGCGGCGATGACCGCGGTTGAGCGTGGCCGTATCTTATCAAAGGCGGTGGAGATATTGCGCGAACGCAATGACGTACTGGCGTTACTGGAAACCAAAGACACCGGTAAAGCTTACTCTGAGACCAAATACGTCGATATCGTCACTGGTGCTGACGTCGTTGAATATTATGCCGGACTGGCTCCAATGTTAGAAGGTCGTCAGATTCCACTACGTGATAGCAGCTTTGTCTATACTCGCCGTGAACCATTGGGCGTGGTCGCTGGTATCGGCGCTTGGAATTATCCCATTCAAATAGCGATGTGGAAGGCTGCGCCAGCATTAGCCGCTGGTAATGCGATGATTTTTAAACCATCAGAAGTTACCCCGTTAACCGCGCTAAAGCTAGCAGAAATATTCACAGAAGCGGGCTTGCCAGATGGCGTTTTTAACGTCGTGCAAGGGGATTACAAAGTGGGCGAAGCCTTAACCCAACATCCTGATATCGCTAAAGTCTCATTTACCGGCGGCGTACCAACGGGTAAAAAAGTCATGTCAAGCGCAGCAGCATCGTCGCTTAAAGATGTGACCCTAGAGCTGGGTGGTAAATCGCCATTAATCATATTTGATGATGCTGATATCGATACCGCCGCTGACATCGCCATGATGGCGAACTTCTATAGCACCGGTCAGGTCTGTACCAATGGCACGCGTGTCTTTATCCCGAAAGCCTTACAGGCCAAATTTGAGCAAGCCATTTTAACGCGTGTTGAGCGTATCAAGCTAGGCGATCCGATGGATGAAAGCATCAATATGGGGCCATTGGTGAGCTTCCCACACATGGAGCGAGTACTTGGCTATATCGAGCAAGGTAAAACTAGTGGCGCGCGCTTATTGACTGGCGGCGAACGTGTGATCACAGGCGATTTGGCTAATGGCGCCTTTGTTGCACCGACTGTGTTTAGCGATTGCAGCGATGACATGACTATCGTACGCGAAGAAATATTTGGTCCAGTAATGTCGATATTGACTTATGAAAGCGAAGAAGAAGTGATTCGCCGTGCCAATGATACTAATTATGGCTTGGCAGCAGGTGTCGTGACCGCTGATTTAACCCGCGCACATCGAGTCATTGCCCAAATTGAAGCCGGTATCTGCTGGTTAAATACCTGGGGTGAGTCGGCAGCACAAATGCCAGTCGGTGGCTACAAGCATTCAGGTATTGGCCGCGAAAACGGTATTGAAGCGCTTGAGCATTACACGCAAACCAAATCTATCCAAGTAGAGCTGGGTGCGTTTGAGTCTGTATTCTAATCATTTGTATTTGAAAGATTTTTAAAACAGTAAGGTTGATGTATAGGTAGTTCTAAATAAGAGCGATACGATTGTAATAAAGTAAATAGCCACGTGCTACTGGTATAAATTTTCTTGCTTGTTGTTCGCAAGCGTGACAGAGGCTGCGAAAAATTTACTCCAGTAGCACTCGTATCGGTTTTAAAGTGAATCAACTATATTAGGAATAATGTGTCCTTTTAGCACAGCCTTACGTATATGGAATGATGGATTTTTTAATATTACGGAGCGTTTTATGACATCCACTACACCTGAGTACGACTATATCATCGTCGGTGCCGGTTCAGCAGGCAATGTACTTGCTACGCGCTTAACCGAAGATGCCAACATTAAGGTGTTGCTGTTAGAGGCGGGTCGTCCAGACCATCGACTAGACTTTCGTACCCAAATGCCAGCGGCGCTTGCCATGCCTTTACAAGGAACCACTTATAACTGGGGCTATAAAACCGATCCCGAGCCGTATATGAATAACCGCGTTATGGACTGCGGACGCGGTAAAGGGCTCGGTGGTTCATCGTTGATTAATGGCATGTGCTATATCCGTGGTAACGCCTTGGATTTTGATGACTGGGCTAAAATTAAAGGTCTGGAAGATTGGACGTATTCGGACTGCTTACCCTACTTTAAAAAGTTAGAGAACTGTGACGCGGGCGAGAATGACTATCATGGCGTCGGTGGTCCGGTTGAGATGACTACTTCCAAACCAGGGGTTAATCCACTGTTTCAAGCCATGATTGAAGCGGGCGTACAAGCAGGCTATCCAAGCACCGAAGACCTAAACGGCTATCAGCAAGAAGGCTTTGGGCCAATGGATAGGTTCGTCACCCCTAATGGGCGCCGTGCTTCAACAGCTCGCGGTTATCTTGACCGTGCCAAACCGCGTAGCAATATCACCATTTTGACGGGTGCCTTGACCGATGTGATTTTATTCGATGGCAAGCGTGCTGTTGGCGTCAAAGTAGAGCATCAAGGTCAAACCAAAAACTTCCATGCATCTCGTGAAGTCATTGTTTCATCGGGCGCGATTGCCTCGCCGCAACTGTTACAGCGCTCAGGCATAGGTCCTGGCCAATGGCTCAAAGACTTAGGTGTAAATGAGATACTTGACTTACCAGGCGTCGGTAATAACCTGCAAGATCATTTAGAGCTGTATATGCAGTATGAATGTAAGCTGCCTGTTTCGATTGCACCTGCCAATAAATGGTGGAATAAACCAGCGATTGGTGCGGAATGGTTATTCAATGGCACAGGACTGGGTGCCTCCAATCAGTTTGAAGGTGGTGGCTTTATTCGAACCGATGAGAAGTTCACCCATCCTAATATCCAATATCATTTCTTGCCATTAGCGGTGCGTTATGACGGTCGCAGTGCGGTGAAATCACATAGCTTCCAAGCGCATGTCGGCTCATTACGCTCGCCAAGTCGTGGTCGCGTCAAGCTGACTTCGAAAGACCCAAGTGCGCATCCGAGTATTTTATTTAACTATATGTCTCACGATCAAGACTGGCACGAGTTCCGTGCGGCGATGCGTATTACCCGCGAGATTATGCATCAGCCTGCGCTCGATCCTTATCGTGGTCGTGCTATCTCGCCAACCGATGATTTGGTGACCGATGCGCAATTAGATGAATACGTCCGTAATAATAGTGAGACGGCTTATCATCCTTCTTGTACCTGTCCGATGGGCGAGGGTAATGATTCGGTAGTCAATGGTGAAGGGTTAGTGCATGGTATCGATGGTTTGCGCGTCGTCGATGCGTCGATTATGCCAAATATCATCAGTGGCAACCTCAACGCTACTACCATTATGCTGGCAGAAAAAATCGTCGATAAGATGAAAGGTAAGCAGTTGCCACGTTCAACCGTGGATTATTATGTCGCCAATGGCGCACCGCTCAGAGCCGAGCCGATGCGCGTCTATAGCGCTGCTGTCTAAGCGACCGATAAGCCATTTATTCAATAATCATATAAGCGAATCTCATCAAAAAGGCCTTTCCACGTAAAGGTCTTTTTCATCAGCGCTAAGCAATTAGTGTCATAAATAATCCTACGGCAGCATTTGCCTATTATTTATTTTGCCATTTAGAGAGTGGTTTTTTTACCATGTTTTTATTTATTGGTACTGCTTTGTGCGTCATGCGGCAATAAAGTCATAACGGACAAAGCAATACCACGTAGTGTTCAATTTACTTATTGAGGTCTTTTATGCACAGTTCGCCTGCAGAAGATGCGACGAAACCTCTGGGTCTAAATAAAACTGTATTTTTAGGCTCAGCTATTATTTCTATTTTATTGATAGTCTGGACGATCGCGTTTCCAGATTATAGCGAAAACCTGCTTAGCGCTGGTATGGCTTGGGTGTCAGAGAGTTTTGGCTGGTATTACATGCTGGTGGTTGCCGCTTATAGTATCTTTGCATTATTCGTTGGTCTGTCGAAATATGGCGATATCAAACTTGGTCAAGACCATGAAAAAGCCCAGTTTCCTTTTTTAACCTGGGCTGCCATGCTGTTTTCAGCAGGTATTGGCATTGATTTGTTATTCTTTGGTGCTTCTGAGCCGTTGATGCATTATCTAACGCCACATACTGGGTTAGAGCCTGCCAGTGCCGAGGCCATGCGAGAAGCGCTATCGCAAACTTTCTTGCATTGGGGGCTACATGGTTGGGGTATTTACGCACTCATCGGCATGGCGCTGGCTTACTTTGCTTATCGTAAAAATATGCCATTGGCACTACGTTCGCCGTTGACGCCGATATTTGGTGAGCGTTTAATCAAAGGCTGGCTTGGCGATGGCATTGATACCTTTGGCGTGGTTTGTACTTTGATGGGGATTGCCACGAGTTTGGGGATTGGTGTATTACAGGCCAATGCTGGACTGTCACATGTATTCGGTATCGAATCGAGTAAAATGGTTCAGACGCTCATCATTGTAGGGGTCGTCGCTGCTGCGGCCATTTCTGCCATGACCGGTGTGGAAAGAGGTGTACGCCGTCTTTCTGAATTTAACATGCTGTCTTCAGTATTGTTATTACTGGCAATATTAGTGATGGGTAATACGATTTATCTATTGAATACCTTTACTCAAAGTATTGGCCAGTATTTTCAAACCATCGTTTATAAAACCTTTGATGTGTACGCTTATGATGGTACTGCTGGTGCTGATTGGAAATCAGGCTGGACGATATTTTTCTGGGCATGGTGGGTGGCTTGGGCACCGTTTGTAGGCTTGTTTATCGCTCGTATTAGCCGTGGCCGTACCTTGCGTGAGTTTGTCTTTGGGGTGATGTTTATCCCACTTGGTTTCATCTTTGCTTGGTTCTCTATCTTTGGTAATTCCGCGATAGATTTGGTTGCCAATGGTGCTACTGAGCTTGGTGAGATTGCGGTTAATGATGCAGCGATGGGCATGTTTGCCCTGTTTGAGTACTTTCCCTACAGTGATATTTTGTCATTTGCTGGTGTGGTTATTGGTTTAGTGTTTTTTGTAACTTCAGCGGATTCGGGCGCGTTAGTATTAGCGAACTTGAGCTCAAGAGGCATGACCAATGATACCGATGCGCCAGTTTGGTTGCGCCTGTTTTGGGCAGCAGCAACGGGTCTTATTACCTTAGGTTTGCTGTTTGCCGGTGGCTTTGCTTCATTGCAGTCAGTCTCTGTCATTGCCGGTTTGCCATTCTCGCTTATCCTCTTGCTCTACATGGTGTCGATGTGGCGCTCGTTAAAAGAAGAGGGCAATAAACGTAAAGCCAGTACGGTTGGTACGGCCAATGTATTGGATAGTGGTAAGGGCTGGAAAGCGCGCTTGCAACGTATTGTCAGCTTCCCAAGCCATACGCAAGTTGAACGGTTTTTGCAAAATATTGTTAGACCTGCCATGACTGAAGTTGAAAATGAGCTTAAAGCTGGTGGTCTAAAAACCGCTCTAGATATTCGTAATTTGGCACATATCGGGCAAGATATAGATGACGGTTCGGATGACAATAGCGGTCAAATAGATGGTCTAAGTTTGCGCGTGGGACATGGTGATGAGGACGATTTTGTTTATGAGGTTAATTTAATCAAAGCCGAGCGTCCGAACTTTACCCTTAATACCTCAACGAAGCATGCCGAGTTTTATTATCGCGCTGAAGTGTTCTTAAGCGATGGCTCACAAGAGTATGATTTGGTTGGCTATACCAAAGAGCAAGTACTGGTCGATATCTTGCATCAGTACGAACGTCATATGCAGTATCTGCATTTGGAGCGTTAATTAATAACCCTGAGTAAATATATTTTTGAAGATAAGCCCATAAGCTGGATGCAGCTTGTGGGTTTTTTATTAACCATAAAATAAGCAGAGATAGGGTAAAGTATATCATTGGTTTATTTTGAAGGTATTATAGCGAGGCTGAAGAAAAATTTATCAGCCTCGTATACAGTTAAAAACCGTCATGCTTTTATATGAGATTGATTGTATAAAGCTCGGACGTTTTAAAGTATCAGCAAAGGATAAATTTGTGACCACACTCAAGTATATCGCTCATTATTCTGAGCAAATCCAAACCCAAGCCGCGCTATTAATTAGTGAAGGCAAGCTGGGAGAATATATAGAAAAAAAGTACCCCAATCAGCACCAAGTTCAGAGTGACAAAGCGCTGTATCAGTATATCAATGAGATCAAAAACCAATCGATGCGTAAAATTGGCCCGTTATCAAATGTCAGCTATAGCAGTAAACTTAAAGTCCTCAAGCATGCGCTGGGCATTCATACCACCCAATCTCGTGTACAGGGCAGCAAGCTCAAGTCGCATAATAGCATCACTGTCGCTAGCTTATTCAAAGAAGCGCCACCTGAGTTTTTACGTATGATTGTCGTGCATGAGTTGGCACATTTTAAAGAGCATGAGCACAACAAGGCTTTTTATCAATTATGTTGTCATATGCAGCCTGATTATCATCAAGTCGAGCTAGATACGCGTTTGTGGTTGCATTGGCGTGAGCTTGCGTGATTGTTGTGATTTGGATTATCCATGGGTTGAAATGAGATATTTTGATAGACGCTTAAATTAAAAAATTAGGTGGTGTTCTAAAAAGTATGCTGGCATCAGACGTAGCCATAATTGATGTAAAAGAACACCA
>NZ_RRYX01000125.1:0-8037 GCF_014861375.1 Psychrobacter sp. FME5
ACGTTACTTTAATCAAAACCTCTTATCAGGTGTCCTAAATTAGTTGACCACTACACAATGCATCAAGCATTCCTACAGAAGCTGGTGTGTTACTTATGTTTTATAATAATGCCGCCCAAAAAACGCTTCTCATCGATGACGCTGTTTATTGTGCCATGACTCCTGCAAACAACGAGTCAGTAGTCCAAAAGCCGTCCCACAACGAGACTTGGAAATATGCTCACGACCTTGCGACCATCAGAGAGTATCTCTTACACCATCGGTTGTCAGCGGACGAGTACAATCAAAACAACACAACCAACGAAGTAAATAATTACGATAAGAACGTGATGACTGATATGGATATCATTTTAATGTCTGACATAAATCCAGTATCACAAGCTTATGATACCAGCACCTTTATGGCGTTAGCAGATGCGCTTTTAGCACAACAAGCGCTAGTAAATGAACATCATTTAGGGCATTATATGCCACTTAACCCTTGGTTAAAACCGTTTATCGCAATATCTTTGTTTATTAATCACACACAATCTGATCACACCGCATCAGATTTCTTATTTTTAGTGACCAAACATAAGCCGTATTGTGTGCTATGGCATCCTATTTCGCCGTAACTCACCCTCATAATCATTACATTATTTCAGTCTTCTGTTTATAGCATCATAAACGCACTAGGTAGCAAGTATGTTTTCAAGGTTCTATCACCTCATCTATGATCCTCGAGTGTTACTCTTTTTAGGCGCCATTGTTGCCCTTATATTGTTGTACGATTATCTGCCCTTTCAGGCTTTTTTGATCACTGTGGCGCTTTTGCTCATTAGTACACTATTAGGAGCAGGCCTTTATTATTGGTATAAAAAACGCAAAAAGGCATCTGACGATCTGGCAAACTTGGTTGAAGATAATGACACAGCCACGCATCCTGTGACGAAGACTGAAGACGCTCAAGAAGTACAAGCACTTCGCGGGCAAATACAAGAGGCAATCAAAACCATCCGTCAATCAAAACTGGGGGATCAAACTGGCAAAGCGGCTTTGTATGAATTACCTTGGTATATGGTCATTGGTAATCCTGCCGCAGGGAAAAGCTCAGCTGTACTTCACTCCGGACTTAACTTTCCATTTATGGAAAAGACCAACCAGTTATCAGTAAAAGGGGTCGGCGGCACGCGAAACTGTGATTGGTTTTTTTCAACCGAAGGCATTTTGTTGGATACGGCTGGGCGTTATTCAGCTTACGAAGAAGATCGTTCAGAGTGGCTATCGTTCTTAAATTTACTCAAAAAAAACCGACCCAAGGCACCCATCAATGGCATTATCATCGCGGTCAGTATCGCCGAGCTGACTAAAAACGACCCCAATTATGCACTGGATCTGGCAAAAAATCTGCGCAGCCGCGTTCAAGACCTAACAGAACAGCTAGAAGTGTACGCACCTGTTTATGTGGTCTTTACCAAAATGGATTTGGTATCAGGTTTTCGTGATTTTTTTCAGGACTATGAGCAAGCAGAGCGTGACCAAGTATGGGGCGCGACCATCCCTTACCCAGACGATCCCGACAATATTAATATCACCGATGTCTTTGAAGAACACTTTAATATTTTGGTTAATGGTTTAAAAGATCTGAGCACAACCAAGCTTTCATTACGTCATCAGCGTACCGTATCGCCAAGCTTAATGACATTTCCTATGGAGTTTCAGTCGTTACGCCCTATGATACGAACACTCATGCATGCTTTGTTTGAAGACAACCCATTTCAGTTCAAGCCCATATTGCGCGGGTTTTATTTTACCAGCGCCTTACAAGAAGGTCAGGTCAATAGTCAGATGACGCTGCAAATGGTGGAAAACTATCATTTACAGCCAAGCACCACATCGTCTCTTAATGATAAAAACCACCATAAAAACGACAACACCGCTTACTTTTTACATGACTTGTTTTCAAAGGTGGTTTTAAAGGATAAGCACTTAGTCAAGCAGTACAAAAATCGCACAAAACGCAGTTATAGAGCTGTCATTACGCTTGCTGCCGTCGTTCTGTTGTGTACAGCCTCCGGCTTATGGACTTGGTCATATGCTAATAACAAACAATTAACTGAGCGTGTTATCGCTGATTTACAACAAGTGGCTCATATGCAAAACAACACGAATGGTGATTTGCAAACACAACTTGAGTCATTGGCTATTTTGCAAAGCCGCATTGAACAACTAGAGGCTTATGAAAAAGATCGACCATTATCGTTAGGTTTTGGGCTATATCAAGGCGATACTCTCAAACGTAAGCTGCTAGCAGAGTACTTTCACGGTATTAATATTATTGTACTATCGCCGACCAAACAAAATATTGAAGCGTTTTTGACACAGGTGAATGCCAATGCGTCAAAACTTAAGGCCAAACAGACAAGTGAGGATGATAAAGACGCTATAGATACCTACGTGCAGTCAGACCCAACCGACGTAGAAGATGCTTATAACGCGCTAAAAGCGTACTTAATGTTGAGCGATCATGAGCATTTAGAAGCCAGCCATCTCAGCGATCAAATGACTAGGTTTTGGCGTACTTGGCTAGAAGCCAATCGTGCCGATATGCAACGTGATAAAATGATTCGTCAAGCTGAGCGTATTTTAGCTTTCACTCTATCTCATACTAATGACGCCAGCTTCCCTCGTATTCAAAACGACTTGGCTCTAGTTGATAATACACGCGCGACTTTGACCAAAGTGAGCAAAGGACAGCCTGCTCGCGAGCGCGTTTATGCTGAGATAAAAATGCGCGCCTCATCGCGTTTTCCCTCAGTGACAGTGGCACAAATAACTCAAAATGCCCCTACAGAGGCATTGCTTGGGGGCTATGTGATTTCAGGCACCTTTACCAAAAACGCTTGGTCATCGTTTATTAGTAATGAAATTGATAAGGCAGCAACCAACAAAATTGTCGCAGATGACTGGGTACTGGCAACCAGCAGCAAAGATGACTTGACACTAACTGGTAGTCCTGAACAAATCCGCCAGTATCTCGTCAATCGCTACAAGCAAGAATATATTGCAGAGTGGAAACGTTTTTTGTCTCAAGTATATATACGAGATAGTAAAGACTTCAAAGATCATGCCATGCTGTTAAGTCAATTATCAAATACCAAGCAATCTCCTCTTATTACTCTATTTGATACTGTTGATCGTCAAACGCAATGGGATAGCGCAAACCATCAAAACCCAGCTCAATCTGATGAGTCAAAACGATCATTTGTGGATTGGTTTAAACAAACCATATTGCGTCAAAGTCCTGCAGAATTAAAACAAGCTCAGACAATGCTAAATAATAACGCCGCACACTCAGCGTCTGCCACGGCAACAAAGTCTGGAGCAATAGCACAAGAGTTTGCCGCCATACATGCATTGGTTACGCCGCGTGAGGATAACCAAGACTTATCGTTATTAGATAACTACTTGACAAGCTTGGGTGGAATTAGGACACGATTTAACAATATCACGAGAAGTGATGACATTGGCCCTGATGCTCTGCTCTTTGCTTCCCAAACACTAAGTAGTGAGGGCTCCGAGCTGACTCAATCTTTACAGATATTAGATGAACAAATCTTGAGCCAATCCAATTCACAAATCAAACAACTGATTCGGCCCTTATTAAGTGAACCGCTTACTCGCTCTTTTAATATGCTGCTCACACCGACCAAAACTGAAATTAATAAAGTTTGGCAAGCTCAAGTGTATAAGCCATTTTTGGACGACCTAGCTGGCAAGTATCCTTTTACTCAAAACGCAAATTTAGAGGCAACACCTGCTGAGATTGGCCAGTTTTTTGGTGATGATGGTTATGTAGCAAGGTTTGTAGATGAGACCCTCTCTCCCTTTATTATTCGCCGCGGTGATCAGATATCGAGCAAAATTTGGAATGGTGCAGGACTTGGTCTAAACCCTAAGTTTGTTGCCGATTTTGGACGCTACTTTGTCAATTACACAGGAAGTCAACGCACAAACTCCTCTAATAGTAACAGTACCGCTAAGCAAACCACCTTTCAAATCATGCCTCTACCTGTCAGTGGACTGACCGAGTACACGATAGTTTTAGATGGTCAGCAGTTACGGTACCGTATGGGTACGCAGGCATGGACGACCTTTGTATGGCCAAACCCAAGCAGTCAACCCGGAGCAAGCATACGCGCCAAAGACTACGATGGTCGGGATTATACGATCTTAGAAGAAGCTGGTAGTTTTGGCGTAGAGCGTTTTATTAATGCAGCACAAAGAACCGAGCTTGGTAATGATGTGTTTGAGATGACTTGGGCAGGTGATGGGGTGACGGTTTCGGTACGCTTTAGAATCATCAGTGGTAGTGCGAATACAAACGCTTCAGGGCAATCAGACAACCCATTTACTGGCATGAAACTGCCTGAAGAAGTCATTGGCGTTGGTGTAACTCGCACCGCAAAACCCACCGATGAGGATAGCCAGCATTCTACACCCCAAAGCACCCAAACGCCGATAAGCAGCAATGAGGGCTCAGCTGAAAACACGACGGCTCATGATGACGGCTTACTCAGTCCGCCTAACACAGATAACGCTACCGGCGCCAGCCGCCCAAGCGATGCGCTCATCGAGGAGCCAACATCATGATACCTGATACGCTTCCTTTGGTTTACTTTGGCAAACTACCTTGTCGTGGCGATTTTGTTCGTTCGCGCTCGCACATGAGTGATATCAATGTCATTGATCAGTGGGTCAGTCAAGCACTATCTGAATCAGCGGATGAGATGGATACTTCATTAGCCCTCCACTTTAGCCATGTTGATACCGCAGAAAACAAAATCATGACTGGCGTACTAATATCTAGCTATGATAGTGGTAATCGCCAATACCCATTCATCGGCTTTGGACTTATGCACCTCAATAAGCCTAAAGCATGGATGCAATACTTACCCATAAAATCAGCGGGCATGTGGCATGATATCCATCAAACCTTAGATCAAGCACGGTCTAAGGTCGACAACACACAGATAACGGAGACGCTCAACCAAAGCTTTGTTTCGATTGATCATAATGCCAGTACACATTATTACGACTTTATTAACTCTACCACATTGCAAGAAGGCGCGATGATGATAGATATTGATAAGGCCTCTTTGATTGAGCAGATCATCGCGACAGGGTTACTGTTTTTACCCACATTTACCAAAGGCTTCCATGGTCTAAATAAGGCTATTTACTGGTCATTGCCTGATAACAAGACGCAAGCCATTTATTTTGCTTCTTTTTGGCACGACCTCATTCATGGGTTTTATGCACCGCATCAGTTGTACTTTAACAGCTATTTTTACTGGCGTGACGGGCATTATCACCTCCTAATGAGTTTTTCAAAACCGGCCGCCACTACATTGATGCAAATACTGACAGGTACGTCAACAAAACATGAAAGCTGGGTCAATATCGCCGATAGCTCATGGACACAGCAGTTTATTGATGATGATATCGGCCTGACTCGATTTCACAATATATTATTACAAGATGATGCCTATTTATATGATGTTAGGCAATTATTCAAGACGATATTTTTGGCAAAATAATATTTGAGCAGTCATCATAGTTGATGGCTTTGACCTCTAAGTTTTATCAGTATAAAAAATAAAAAGGCATTTGTATGCGCATATCTGCACTCTCGCAACGATCCGCCCTTACCCGCCGGGCTCCTATCATGATATTTACAACTGCGTTACTGGCCAGTATTGCAGTTTTTGCCGCTCAAGATGACACCTTTATTGACACCAACCATGTAGAGGTACCCGTTGTCATCAAAGGTGTGGTTGCTACCAGCTCCGATAAAGATCAATTGCTTGATAAACTCAAGGCCCAATATCCAAATAAACCTGTACGAGATGAGATAGAAGTTCGCTCAAATATCAACATCCCTACCAATTGGCAACAAATAGCGACTGCCATTATCGACAGTGATATCTCGAGTATCAGACAAGGACGTATTGATATTCATGGTACTACTATCAGCCTACATGGCAAAGTCAATAGTATTGAACAAAAACAAGCCATCCAAAACCGCATCCACACTCGCTTAACAGATCTTTACCAGCTTGATAATAAGTTGGTGGTCACAGCAGGTGAGCAACGCTTGATCGATGACACCTTGGGCAATCGTATCGTAGAGTTTGAGTCCGGTAGTGCCAACTTGACACCTTTAGGGCTGGGTATCTTAGATGATATGGCAGGCGTGCTTACGCGTATTGGTGATAAATCGGTTGTCATTACTGGCCATACTGACAATACAGGTAACCCAGAGGCCAACTTATTGCTTTCAAACGAACGTGCTGAAGCAGTCAAGCAGTATCTAATTGGTCGTAATATTGATGCCACAAGATTGAGTACCGCGGGAAAAGGCGATAAGGATCCTATCGCTAGTAATGACAGCGACGAGGGACGCCGACGCAATCGCCGTATTGAATTCACTCTGGCCGAATAATAGGAGTCGGGACAACCGATAAGGAGCACCGTACCCATGCTACGCCTAACCAACACTATCGTACCCATGCATGCCGATAGACTATATGCCAGTGAAGGCAATACCCAAGCTGCTTATGCAAGCGCTAAACAGGAACTCAAACAGCATAAAAATTGGCTGCAGAATCTCATTAGAACGACCAATGAAGCCGGTCTCCTTGCACTCCTCAACGCCAATAACAACCAGCAACACGGTATTGACACCTATGTGCTGCATATCTACATTCATGAACGTCATCACCCACCATTTATGTCGCTAGATGCGTTTGTTGGTAGCTCTTTAACCCTAAGCTTTGACACCCCAAGTGGGCATGCCTATCGTCATCTATATATCACCGCCCTTTGCCAGCTCGATCATGATGGCAGCTATGGCTACTATCGACTCATCGCACAGCCCGCCACTTATCGCTTGCATCAGCATCTGCGCAGCCAGATAGATACCGACCTGTCGGTACAAGCCATGGTAACAGAACGCGTCGCCATGCAAGAGATAGACGTGATCGATGATAGTGGCACTGATAGCAGTAGTGAGAAAAACGCCAGTTGGACCCCAGCACGCATGACCCAGTGGCAAAGCAGTGACTGGAGTCATATCTGCGAACGCCTCTCACGCCAAGGACTCACCGCTTACCTCAGGCACGCGCAAACCGAGGAGCACGCACCGCCCACCCTTATTATTACTTCAGCTCATCCTAGTGATGAAGATGGTATCAGTCAAAGCATCGGCTCAGTACGTTATCAGCAAGTGCTACATGATCGCGCTCACGCGCCAATCTTAGCCCTTAGTGAACAAATCATCACCCAGCCGAGTACCGTCACGGTGCAACGCTTTAATAGCGCTAGCGTGGCCCACCCGGTCCAGTCAGCAAATATAGCTATCAGTGATAGTGAGGCAGATAGCCAAACCAATACGTCTACCCTTACGATCGACACTCCAGCCGCCTTTGCTCCAGTGACTGATACCGAGACGATTGATGACGCTACTATCATGGCAAATAGTCACCACAGTCGCTACAGCGTCTACCATGCGCTTGCTCACTGTACTGATTTAAACGTTGCGGACACTTTTACTCTAGTAGGTCATAACCATCTTAATCAGCATTACCGCGCCACTCATATCGTGCATTTAGCACGCAATAGCCTCGCTCATGTCACAGGACTCACGATCAGCCGTCGTCATCAGCAGCGCCATGCCTCAGATCTAAAAGCAGGTACTCACTTAACCCAGCTCAGACTGATCACCGCTGATACGCCTTGGGTAGGTGCGCTATACAGCAGACAAGCACTCCCGCCAGCGACGGGGCTCACAGATAGCCAGTCTGACACGGACAGTCGCAATCATATGACGCCGACACGCCACTATTTATTAGACAGCCCTGCTCAACCTATCAATCGATTAGAAGCCCAAGCAGGAAGCAATTATGGTAGCCACTTTACCCATAGAGCAGATGATCAAACTCTGTAGTGGCATAATAAAATTGGACAGCTTCTAAGAGGTTATAATAACCCAAAGAA
>NZ_RRYX01000126.1:0-8029 GCF_014861375.1 Psychrobacter sp. FME5
ACTCAGTCTTCTAACGACCATATGGACTGGGACTTATATAAAGCGAGGCATCTAGTAGAAAATGCTTTCGCCAAACTAAAACAGTATAGGGCGGTTGCCACCAGATTTGATAAGCTCAAGCAGAGTTATGAAAATACAGTCGCTCTTGCTTGTGCTTATATCTGGCTCAAATTATGAATGTTCAACACGCCCTAATTTTTTGTGCCTATATTTCGTGCTTATATTATATATAGTCAGTTCCATATAAAAACGACACAGTAGAACTGGAATGAATTTTTCGTAGCCTCTGTCAGCGTAGGTACAGCAAGCTAGAAAAATTTATACCAGTCGTATGTTATCACCTAATATATCTATTTTATTGAGTATCGACGATATCTACTTTACTCAATAATCTCTACTGTACTAACATACTCAATTTTTTTGATTGCATTGTAGATAACTGGGAGTGTTTGATCAGAAGGCACACGCACTTTAATTTCCAATAAATGCATATTCTCTCCGTTCATGTCTTTAATACGTGATTTGATAATAATGTACTTTTGATGCTCAAGTTCAGTGATAACAGCTTCAATCCCTGCTTGTTGATTGACCTTGATGCGAAAAGTGAGTTCTTTATGACGTAAGCGCTTCGGCCCGTATGTAAAAATATAATAAGGTATAATCTGTACACTAATCAGCAGCAGCGAAACTGCAAATATTGCTTCTATATAAAAACCTGCACCTACCGCAATTCCAATACCTGCGGTTCCCCAAATAATTGCAGCTGTCGTTAACCCTGAAAGCTGTTCGTTGCTTCGTCGTAAAATAACACCAGCGCCTAAAAAGCCAACGCCTGACACAATTTGTGCAGCTAAACGCAGAGGATCCATTTGAATCATAACGCCCGTACTTTCATGAAATGAGTAGGATGATTCAATGGAGACAATCGTTAATAAACAGCTGACGATACTAATGACCAAGCTTGTCTTTAATCCTAAGGGTTTATGCGTAAGCTCTCTTTCCAACCCAATGATTAAACCGAGGACTGCAGCAATACTGATTTTCATCAGCATTTCAACTCCTAACCAAAATTCCATCCCTTCACCTCCGTACAGCCAAATATCCCTTTTTATTTTAACGATGAATCAATTTAATGAGTAGTTCGCTATTGTTTCTATATTTTTTTAATATAAGGAACGATAATACGAATAACATCACCATCCTACCCGTTTATATAATTATTAATACTTTTAGGGCATTAAAAAAGGATGCATCAGCATCCTTTTTTCATTTGAACTCAAGGCTAATAAAAACCCTGTTCTAATGATGTTCACCAGGTAGGATTCTGGCAAAAGCGCGCTGAGCAAAGTTTGGCTTCTTATCGGCAGTCAGTCCTGCACGGGTACTTGGAAAGATACGATAACCCATCGATTGAATACCCACGTTGATCGCTGGTGCTAATGAATAAGTGGCCGAAGCGAATTTACCCATGTTGCTGGCAATACTATGTGGTTTATGAACGATCGCTTTTGCGACCATCATCGCCGCTTCATCTGGCATCAGCGCAGGCATATAACGATATAACTTGGTTGGCGCAATCATAGGCGTGCGTACCAATGGCATAAATATATTGGTTATCGTCACATTATCGCCTTTAACTTCAGCGGCGAGGCAGCGGCTAAAGGCATCCAATGCAGACTTTGATGCAACATAAGCGGCAAAACGCGGGCTATTTGCTAATACGCCAATAGAGGAGATATTGACGATTTGACCCGTTTGACGCCCGATCATCGTTGGCAAAAACCCAAGAATGATTTTTACCGCGCCAAAGTAATTGATGTCCATGGTACGCTCAAAATCATGGAAACGATCAATAGATTCGTGAACCGAGCGGCGAATTGAACGGCCAGCATTATTCACCAAGACATCTACATGTTCAAAATCTGCCAAAATTTGCTCGCTGACTGTTTCAATATCATCCATATTGGTCAGATCACAAGGGTAGTAACTGGCTTTGCCACCAAGATTTTCAATGCTGTCCTTAACCGCTTTTAGCTTGTCTTCGGTACGTGCCAATAAAATAACATGAGCGCCGCATTCACTAAGCAAAAAGGCCGTACGTTCACCGATACCGCTTGAGGCACCAGTAATAATAATATGCTTATCTTTGACCGCTTTAGTTATTGCTTTTTTTGAGGGATTGGCCATAAAAAATCCTTTTTGTAAGTGAGGCTTTCATTAATACTCGCTTAAAGAATAGCAAATATAGTTGGAGTAAAGTTAATAAATAGGCAACAAAGTTCATTTAATCCGATAATTATTAGCAATTAAGCATTTATTAGCAAACTTCATGCTTAGACTGGCTGTTTCTGTCCCTATTCATGAGCCTGCAAAAAAGCTTCGACCACACGGAACTGCCCAGCGGTACTCTCTTCACCATACATCGCTTGGCGAAAGGCATTAGAATTAGGAATACCCGTGGTATACCAAGCAATATGCTTACGAGCAATACGGCAGCCTGAGTATTCACCATAGAAACCATAAAGCTCTTGTAAATGCGCTAGTACAATTTCTTTAATCTCGCCAACACTTGGCGCAGATAATGTCTCACCTGAGCGCAAAAAATGCTCGATATCACGAAATATCCACGGTTGTCCTTGGGCCGCACGTCCAATCATCACCGCATCACAGCCGGTCAGCTCATAAACACGTTGCGCTTTTTGTGCACTATCGATATCACCATTGGCAATCACTGGGATGCTAATGCTTTCTTTGACTTCACGGATCAGCTCGTAACGTGCCTCGCCTGTATACATGTCCTCACGCGTACGGCCATGAATGGCGATAGCCGCAATACCTGCCTGCTCAGCTCGCTTTGCCACACGCAAGATATTCTCACGCCCGTTCTCAAACCCTAAGCGTGTTTTTAGGGTGACAGGCGCATCGACAGCGTTGACCGCTGCATCTAATAAACGCGCAACCAAATCCTCATCTTGCAGTAACGCAGAACCCGCCAGCTTACGGCAAACCTTTTTGGCCGGACAGCCCATATTAATATCAATGATTTGCGCGCCATTATCAATCTGATAACGAGCCGCTTCTGCCAACTTATCAGGCTCTGCTCCAGCTATCTGTGCAGAAATGGGCGCAATCTCATTATCGAAATTGGCGCGATAGAGAGACTTTTTGCGCGCATAAAGGGCGGTATCAGCGATAATCATCTCACTCACCGCATGACCAGCGCCAAACGACTTACATAACCTGCGAAATGGATTGTCAGTGACACCCGCCATTGGCGCGACCATCAGACGGTTTTCAATCGTCAAGCCGCCAATCACCAATGGCTGCAATAAAGGATGTTCCGGCACTTGCGAAGGCGGTGGTAAAACTGGAGAATCATTAGACATAAAAAACGGCTTGCGTAGTATTAAGAATAAGTGAATGAAAACAAGCCGTTATTCTAAGGATTCGTACGCATATTGCAAGTGATTCAGCCAATCATTTATTCAGCTGACGTGACATATAAATGCGTAATATGACTATTTATCAAACACACTGCCCTGCTCTAGCGTAATATCTTCATCATGCTCCTGCATACGCCATGGCAGACTGTTGGGCGATTCATCCAAAAAGTTCAGATATTTTTCGAACTGATCGATAATATCGTTAATTACTGATTCAGACTGATAGCCGTACAAATCATAGGTTTGACCACCGCGGCGTAGATACACTTTGGCGCGGTAATAGTGCTCTTGTATGGCATCACTGCTGATACCATCCTTATAGTAGTCAGGCGTGTCTTGATGGGTCAAACGCACTTCATACCAAAACTCCACATCATTACCATACTGTAGTTCAAGCACCGCCCGATTATTGGTGTCATCGTAATTGACTTCAGGATGCCAGCCCGTCTCTTTAAACTTTTCGGCCACCTCAGTCATTGAAGCCATAATAGTGCCCTTAATATAATCTAGCACCTCCTCGCGGCTGGGTTGATCTGTGATGTAATCAATCCGATCGCGCCATGATTCAAGCTTAAGCAGGTGCGGCGGCAGATGGTTTGTATTTACCAAACTCTCATCACGGTGCCCTTCGATACGCAGCGCACGCCACATACCAAACATCGCAATCAAAATAATCATGGTAAATGGCAAAGCGCTGACGATAGCCGCAGTTTGCAGTGCCTGAAGTCCTCCTGCCAGTAAAAGTACAGAGGCAACCACGCCTAGTATTAACACCCAAAATGTTCGTTGCCACGCGGGCGTATCACTGCGGCCGCCTGCTGCTAATGAGTCAATAACTAAAGACCCTGAATCCGACGAGGTGATAAAAAAGGTGATAATAAGCACGACTGCCAATGCGGACACCACTTGGGTAAAGGGTAGATTTTCTAGCAGCTTAAACAAAGCAATGGCTTGGTTATTTTGCACCTCAGTGATTAGGGAGTCATAGCCTTGCACCATAATCATATTGAGCGCGGTATCACCAAAGACGGCAAACCAGAAAAAGGTAAAGATAGTCGGTACTAACATGACACCGGCGATAAACTCGCGAATGGTACGACCACGGCTGATTTTGGCAATAAATATGCCCACAAACGGCGACCAAGAAATCGTCCACGCAAAGATAAACAGCGTCCAACTGGTAATCCAGTCACCTTGCTGATAAGCCTGCAAGCTAAAAGTACGCTCAACGATATTACCCAGATAACTGCCGGTATTTTCCATAAAGGCATTGAGAATAAATACCGAAGGACCAACAATAAACACAAATAACATCAGTGCTGTGGCCAGTATCATATTCAAGATAGATAGCCGCTTTACGCCTTTGTCCATACCCGCCAACACCGATATCAGCGCCAAACCGGTAATCAAAATAATAGCAATCACCTGAACCGTACTGTTAACGGGGATGCTGGGTACTAAATAATTTAAACCAGTATTAATCTGTGAGACTGAAATACCCAAGCTAGTTGCCAGACCAAATAGTGTTCCCAAAATCGCGAATACATCGACCGTATGGCCGATGGGACCATAAATTTTATCGCCAATCAGGGGATACAAGGTTGAGCGCATGGATAAGGGCAACCCATGACGAAACGCAAAATAAGCCAGCGTTAACGCCACAACCCCATTAATCGCCCAAATATGAAAACCCCAATGAAAATAGGCAATTTGCATCGCTTCTTTTGCCGCAGCAATGGTTTCAGGCGCTGATAATGGCGGACTGGCAAAATGGGTCACTGGCTCCGCAACCCCATAAAATAACAAAGCAATGCCATAGCCTGCTGAAAACAACATCGAAAACCATTCAATAAAGTTGTATTGCGCATCGCCATGATCAGGGCCAAGCTTGATATTGCCATAAGGCGAAAATGCCAGCACCACAATAAACATCAAAAACAATGCCGTTGCCAGCATGTAAAACCAACCGAAAGTCTCAGTGGTAAAACTCAACACCTCACTGAACACAATACTGGCTAATTGTGGACTAACGGACACGCCAATCACCAGTAAAATCATCACCACAGCAGTGGGTATGAATACGGGCATCAAAATAGTAGAGCGCGGTAATTTACTCATAAAGCGTTCTCAAAAAAACCATAAATTTGGGTATGCGTCTAATACTGTTATAGAACATTTATTTATTCAAATAGTTTAGATGAATATTTACAAAATTTGATATTTATCTAAAACAATACCTCTATAAAAATAAACAACACCACTATCTGACAAAAAAAAGGACAGCTTTTCAGCTGCCTTTTTTTATTAAACTATCAATGACTTATTTATCGAACACACTGCCTTGCTCGAGCGTAATATCTTCATCATGCTCCTGCATACGCCAAGGCAAAATATTTGGCGAGACATTGACGAAATGTAGATATTTCTCAAACTGGTCGATAATATCATTGATGACCGACTCTGATTGATAGCCATATAAATCATAGGTTTGACCACCACGGCGTAGATACACCTCAGCGCGATGATGGTGCTCTTGTGGTAATTCATTGGCCATATCTTCGGTATAATAATCAGGAATCTCATGCTCTGACAAACGAACTTCGTACCAGAATTCAACGTTATCACCACGTCTTAGCTCAAGTACAGCACGATTATTGACCTCATCATAATTTACATCAGGCAACCAGCCTGTTTCGGCAAACTTTTCTGCTACTTCGTTCATCGACGTTAAAACCGTGCCTTTGATATAACCCAGTACTTTATCGCGTGTGGGCTGGTTGGTCATATAATCAATACGGTCACGCCATGCGTTTAATTTAAGTAGATGCGGCGGCAGATGGTTATCGTTGCCTAAACTCTGGTTACGATGCCCTTCAATACGTAGTGCGCGCCACATACCAAATGTTGAAATCAATATAATGACCGCAAACGGTAAAGCACTGACGATAGCCGCTGTTTGCAAAGCGTTTAGACCACCAGCGATAAGTAGAGCCGCAGCGACTGCCCCTTCGGTTATTACCCAAAACGAGCGCTGCCACCATGGCGTATCACTACGTCCGCCCGCGGCGAGCGAGTCAATAACCAATGACCCCGAATCCGATGAGGTGACAAAAAAGGTAATAATCAATAATACAGTAATCGAAGACACTATTTGAGTAAAAGGTAGATTTTCCAATAGTTTAAATAAGGCAATCGCTTGGTTATTCTGCACCTCAGTAATCAGCGACTCATAACCCTCAACCATAATCATATGGAGCGCTGTATCGCCGAAAACCGAAAACCAAAAGAAAGTAAAGATGGTGGGTACCAACATCACACCCAATACAAACTCACGAATGGTACGACCACGACTAATTTTAGCAATAAACAAACCGACAAAAGGTGCCCATGCAATCGTCCATGCAAAGATAAATAACGTCCAGCTACCGATCCAGTCACTCGATTGATACGCTTGCAGGCTAAAGGTACGCTCAACGATATTGCCCAAATAACTGCCCGTGTTTTCCATAAAGGCATTTAGAATGAAAATAGTGGGACCAACGATAAACACAAACAACATCAGCGCGGTTGCTAATACCATATTTAGGATAGACAAGCGCTTCACGCCTTTATCCATACCTGCTAACACCGACACCAAAGCCGCGGCTGTAACCAGCGCAATAATAATAACCTGAACGGTCGTACTTACCGGAACCATCTCTGGCAACAAGTAGTTCAAACCCGCGTTAATTTGCGCCACTGACAGACCTAAACTGGTGGCGATACCGAACATCGTACCCACAATCGCAAACACATCAACGGTATGCCCAATAGGGCCATAGATTCTATCTCCAATTAATGGGTATAACGTTGAGCGTACTGACAGCGGCAAACCATGGCGAAAGGCAAAATAAGCCAATGATAAACCGACCACACCATATATCGCCCAAATATGAAAACCCCAGTGAAAATAGGCAATTTGCATCGCTTCTTTGGCAGCTTCAATAGTTTGCGGCGTGGCAAGCGGTGGACTGGCAAAATGTATGACTGGCTCTGCTACTCCATAGAACAGCAAAGCAATCCCGTATCCCGCTGAAAACAGCATGGCAAACCATTCTAAAAACTTATACTCAGCCTCCGCATGGTCAGGGCCCAGCTTAATACTGCCATAAGGCGAAAACGCCAAGGCAATGATAGACATTAAAAATATAGCTACTGCCAACATATAGAACCAACCGAAAGTGTCGGTGGTAAAATCCAGTACCGTACTAAATAACTCGCCAGCAGCTACAGGGTTAATCGCTGTGCCGATCACCAATAACAACATGATGGCTGCTGCCGGTACAAAGACTGGCAATAGAATAGTAGAGCGAGGTAATTTACTCATAAAAAGTGATATCCTCAAAAAATAACAATAAATAAAAGGGAGCAATAAAAGGTAATAATACCTATTCTATAAAAACTTACTAATAATAAACCCCACTCTCAACTTGAAATAAGCAAATCAAACTGAAGAGGCGGATTACCAAGTTTTTTATTGAGTACAAAGCACAGATTATGCGACAGAATCTTACGAATCAATCGATGAGACAAATGCCATAAATCTC
>NZ_RRYX01000127.1:0-8022 GCF_014861375.1 Psychrobacter sp. FME5
AAGACCATTACCTCTGACAATGGTAAAGAGTTTGCTCAGCATAAGAAGGTGAAACGAAAGCTCTTTACTTCCTTCTTCTTTGCCGATGCTTATGCGTCATGGCAGCGAGGAACCAACGAGAATACCAACGGCTTAATCAGAGAGTTCTTGCCTAAGGGTTGTGACTTTAGACAAGTCTCTGATAATGAGATACAGGACATTGAGAATAAACTAAACAACAGACCAAGAAAACGATTAGGGTTTAAAACGCCTATGCAGGCGTTCTATAATATTAATTAGCGTTGCACTTGGTGTGTTAATCTAAGTGCTATTAAACTTGCTCTTTTTAAGCAGCTCTCTTAGTTAGTAATCTTTTTGTATTTCATACGCTTAGGAGTGGCATCATCACCCATGGTCTTTTTGCGATAAGTTTCAAACTCAGAATAGTTACCATCGAACCACACTGGGCCTTCTTCTTCGAACGCCAAGATATGGGTAGCGATACGGTCAAGGAACCAACGGTCATGCGACACCACCATGACGGTGCCTGGGAATACTTGAATCGCATCCTCTAGCGCACGCAAGGTCTCGATGTCCAAATCGTTTGAGGGTTCATCAAGGAGCAAGACGTTCGCGCCCTGCTTTAGCGTCTTCGCTAATTGCAAACGGTTACGCTCACCACCAGATAATTGACCGACGTGCTTTTGTTGGTCTGAGCCTTTGAAGTTAAAGCGACCGATATAGGCACGGCTTGGCGTGGTGTAATCACCAACGGTAATAATATCTAAGCCGTCAGACACTTCTTCCCAAACGGTTTTTTCATCATCTAAATTGTCACGTACCTGACCGACATAGGCAACCTTGACACTTTCACCCAAATCGACTGAACCCGTATCTGGCGTATCACGTTCGGTAATCATGTTAAATAGCGTGGTTTTACCTGCACCATTTGGACCAATAATACCAACGATAGCGCCAGCTGGCACGTTAAAGCTCAGGTTTTCATAGAGCAAACGGTCGCCAAATGATTTAGAAATATCATTGATTTCAATGACTTTATTACCCAAACGCGGACCAGGTGGAATATAAATCTCAGAGGTCTCGTTACGTTTCTGGAACTCTTGTGAGTTCAACTCTTCAAAACGCTGTACACGAGATTTAGACTTGGCTTGTTGGCCTTTTTGGTTTTTACGAATCCAATCCAGCTCTTTTTTCAGCGCTTTAGCAAACGATTCTTCTTGCTTATTTTGCTGCTCTAAACGGGTATTCTTTTGCTCGAGCCATTCAGTATAGTTGCCTTCGTACGGATAGCCATGACCACGGTCAAGCTCCAAGATCCACTGGGCAACGTTATCCAAGAAATAACGGTCATGGGTAATGGCAACGATAGTACCGCTGTAGTTCTGCAAGAACTGCTCTAACCATGCTACGGACTCAGCGTCCAAATGGTTGGTTGGCTCATCTAGTAATAGCATATCAGGGCGTGATAATAACAGGCGGCATAGTGCCACACGACGTTTTTCACCACCCGATAACTTGCTAACGTCAGCATCCCACGGCGGCAGACGTAGCGCATCAGCTGCTTTCTCTAATTGGGTATCTAAGGTATGCGCGTCCCACGTTTGGATGATGTCTTCCATCTTGCCTTGTTCTTCGGCCAACTTATCAAAATCGGCATCCGGTTCCGCATATTCTGCATAAATAGCATCCAAACGTGCTAGTGCATCTAACGCCTCGCGCATACCGTCTTCGACGTTACCACGTACGTCTTTACTGTCATCAAGCTGTGGTTCCTGCGGTAGATAACCGATTTTGGTGCCAGTTTGCGCGCGGGCTTCACCGCTAAACTCGGTATCTACACCCGCCATGATACGGAGCAAGGTTGATTTACCTGAACCATTGATACCCAATACACCAATTTTGGCGCCTGGGAAAAACGATAAATTGATGTTCTTTAGAATCTCGCGTTTAGGCGGAACAAGTTTGGACACGTTGTTCATCGTGTAGATATATTGAGCCATTAACACTCCGATAGACTGCATAGAAGAGGCAAGCAAATCATACTCAGCAATAATGCCAAGCGCGCTACACCTCAAAATCAGGGTTACAAATTATAAGCCATTATCGCATTGTGGCGCATACCCTGCAAGCCGACAGGTTGCTTTAGCACTGGTTTTACAGCTTTTGTCCTAGCGCGCTGTACTTTGTATAGCTGATACTGAATAAAATGGATACACGATACTATGCTGCGTGACTGGGCTGCGTGACTGGTACAAAATCAGCCAGTAAACGGCATCATTCTTAACATTTGCCCTATCTACTCTTACGGTAAAGGACTATAAATTTAAATTAAAAAGATCGATAATAGAATCAAGTTGGCTGCAAGCAGCACTATAAGTAGATTCACTGTAAAAAGAATACCGTGCTATTATTTTGAACGGACTATATAAACAAGTCACATCCGACGATAACAATGGAGAATACATATATGAGTAAACAAAATATAAATATCACTCACAATGAACAGGCCAAACGTTTTGAAACGACGGTTGAGGGACATACGGGCTATATCAGTTATAAAGAGCGTGATGACAAACTGGTTTATGATCACACGATCGTACCGCAAGAATTGGGTGGACAAGGCATCGGCTCGACACTAGTCAAACATGCATTAGATTATGCACGCGAGCACGATAAAAAAGTGGTCCCACAATGCTCATTTGTTTCGTCTTATATCGACAAACATCCTGAGTATCAAGATTTACTATAGTCTAAAGGAAATAATTAGGTTTTATAACCGCATGTCTTATGACGACATACAGTATGTAAATTCTATCGCTGTTACCTAACATATTATTACTACCTTCTAAACGTAGCTGTACCCCTGCCCTCCTATTTTTCTGATATCGCTCATTGTATGTTTGTAGCCAAATATATAATAAGACATCAGCAATAGGTGGGTTTTTTGTCCTATACTATTGATAGAGTTTATGATGCTATTTAGTCATCAATACAGACCTTTAAGTTACCAGTTAAAACAAGCTAACCCACTATAATAATAAAGGATATCACCATGAGTAGTTTATCTGACAAACAAGTAAATTTGCAGCTAGAAGGGTTACCCGGCTGGCAGCGCAATGGTAATGCAATCGTAAAAACCTACCACTTTAGTGATTTTATCGAAGCCATGAGTTTTATGAACCAAGCAGCATTTCATGCTGAAGCACTCGAGCATCACCCTGAATGGCGCAATACATACAACATAGTCGAAGTACGCCTTACTACTGGTGATACAGGTGGCATCACCAGCCATGATATTCGTTTGGCTAAACGTATGGAGCATATTATTCAGCCAAAACGCTTATGATACTTCTCAAGGATATCCCACCCTTTCAAAAGCTGTTTTATTAATTGTACCACTCACAAAAAAGCGTCCTTCAAGGACGCTTTTTCTTATAGATTATTCTTATCGTTAAAGGGTTCAACCATTACATTTTTCTACCAACAAAGGCAACGATGAACAAGATAACCGCTACTACTAGGAAGATATAAGCTAAATTACTAGATAATCCAGCGACACCACCAAAACCTAGGAAACTTGCTAACAATGCGATTACCGCAAAAATAATAGCCCAGCGAAACATAAACTTCTCCTCAAATTATTGTTGAGATACCAGATATTTAGCTCATATTCAATAAAGAATAATAAGACTAGCATTATGGATATCCGTATTACCTTATCTAGTATCTCTTTTATTTTTTGTTTTCTTAATGCTTGTTAGAACTGCTTACAAACATAGATTAGCAATTTCTATCTCCAGAAAACGTACCTTTTAGTAATGATATCGGTAGGTTATGTAACCTTTGTAGCGAATCTTAATACTTTACCGCCTTTTACCGAATTTATAGAACTTATGTTTATAGAAATTTAGCTATTATTCTATCTCTATCATTAGCATCATACAATCTACTATAAACAATAACTTACAAGTCATTTTTACGACCGATAAATACTTTACTATATAGTTATCAGCAAGATATAAATATTTATCACTGATTCAGTCATCAAATACCTATTAAGGATAATAAATATGGATACCAATACGGATACTTCAAAGACACCACAGAATAGTCATGAAAAACGCCCTTATGCTGTCGTTTTATATGGCGCCACAAGCTTTGTGGGACAAATAACAGCGCATTATTTAACCGAGTTTTTGTCTAATGCTAAAGATAAAAATGGCGACAATGTTACCTGGGCAATAGCCGGTCGTGACGAAGAAAAGTTGAATGAATTACAGTCTAAACTTGCCAGCAAAGTCGATACTATCATTGCTAACAGCAAGGATGCCGCCAGCCTCGATGAGATGACCAAACAAACCCAAGTCATTATTTCGACCGTCGGGCCTTACCTTAAATATGGCGAACCGCTGATTAAATCTTGTACCAGTAACGGTACTGATTATGTCGATCTAACCGGCGAAGCCATCTTTATCAAAGATATGATGGACAAATATCAGGACGCGGCAAAACAAAGCGGCGCTCGTATCGTCAACTCATGTGGGTTTGATTCTATTCCATCAGACTTAGGCGTTTACTTTACTCAGCAGCAAGCAGAAGATAAGTTTGGTGAGGCATGTGATGTGATTCATATGCGGGTCAAAGCAGCAAAAGGTGGCCTGTCTGGCGGTACGATAGCCTCGATGGCGACTATCTTTGAAGAAGTCGGCCAAGATAAATCACGTCGCAAACAAGTGGCAAACCCTTACTTGCTTAACGATGATAAAGATGCGCCAAATGTACGCCAAGCTAATGTTAGCAAACCTGAGTACGATAGCGAACACCAACGCTGGCTTGCTCCTTTTGTAATGGCAAGCATCAATACTCGTATCGTCCATCGCAGTAACCAACTGCTTGGTTACGAATATGGTCGCGATTTTAAATATGACGAAGCAATGTGGATGAAAGATGGCGTCAAAGGTAAATTATCGAGCTATGCGATGAGTGCAGGTTTGTTTGGGTTTGCCACCGCAATGATGATTAAGCCAAGTCGTGAGCTACTTTCTAAACACGTATTGCCTAAATCAGGCTCTGGCCCGTCTAAAGAAGACCAAGACAATGGCTATTATGATATTCGCCTGTTCGGTACCACTGCTAATAAAGACACGATTAACACCAAGGTTACTGGTGACAAAGACCCCGGTTATGGCAGTACCTCACGGATGCTGTCACAAGCGGCATTGTGTTTGGCGCAGGACGTTAGTAAAGAAGAGGTAGGCGGTGGATTTTGGACACCTGCCTCTGCAATGGGTGACAAACTGCTAACCCGTCTAAAAGAGCACGCTGGTCTTAGCTTTGAAGTGATTGATCATTAAAGCTATAGTGGATTCACTATAAAACCGAGACAGTGCTATTGGCTATAAATTTTTTGTAGCCTCTGTCACGCCTGCGAACAGCAAGCGAGAAAAGTTTGATGCTATCAAGAATGATTAACATATCAATGACCGTATCTTGAAATAAGATGCGGTTTTTTATGGTCTATATTTTCTAGCATCATTCAAGCAAATGTTAATGAATAATAATAACGTACTTCTTTAGTAAACGATGTTGCCGCTTTTCGATTTTTTAATACATTATGCTACACATTCCTAGCCTAATGTCACAGCCATATCGTAATGATTGACGTAGGATAGAGCAGGTCATGGCATTATTTTTATGACTCAGCTTTTATCACTCAGCTTTACCATCTCATTTAACCGACTCTCTATACGGTCAGTTAACACATCAAAAATCCAGCTGCGCTAAATGCTACTAATCATTGCCATTAACCAGCTTTGTTAAAAAAAGCACGACTAAAAAATACCAATTAAAATTAACAGTCATAATTAAGAGGAAATAATCATGAAATTGAATGTATTGACCGCCGCTATACTGACATCAGGTCTGGCTATGTTTGCAGTCTCTGCTAATGCGGCAATGACCACTGACAGTCATGGTAACGTTGGCTATGATAGCTATGATGAGTGTGCCATGGCCGTGAAGGATGGCTCAGCCAAATTTTATACGCCTTATACTTATCAAAACCCAAAACGCCAAACGGGTGAAACGGCGGTCAAAAAAATGCGCTTGTCAGAAGTCATGATTCCACAAGATGTTGTTAATAATAATAACTTAGCGACCAGCAGTTATTCAGCAGGCGCCTGCGATTTAGGGGTTGGCCAATCAAATGGTCGCTACGGTGTTTCGGGTGCATTGGTTGGAAAATATGTGCCTATCGCTGCCGATATGCCTGTCAACGTTTACACTGACAAAGCTGGCAACCCAGTACGTCTAAGTATGCAGCAGTGTGATAACCACTTTGGGGCTAAATTCCCAACGCCTATCATGAGCGAAGTAAAAGAAGTTGAAGCGCCGGAAGCGCAAATCGCCATCGATGAAGAGCGCAGTGTAGAACCTGTCACCATTGAAACCAATCGTGTTATTCGCCCTGCTAAATATAGCGTTAAAGAAGTCTATATTGTCCCAGACGATCAAATCAAAAAAGTGAACACGGCTGAAGGGACAGCAGTCGCTATCGAAGATGGTACTGATCGCACTGTTGTCGTTGGTGAAGAAGCTGAGGCTGATGCCATTGACAAAACCGAGGTCAATCAGACTTTTCCAGTGACTCGCGTACCTAATAATGAAACGCCACAACGTGTCGTTGACCCGAACACTGGTAAATATATAGTCGTTGAATAAAAAACGATAGTGTATTTAATCTTAGGGGCTGTATAGAATTCAGCTAAGGAACTGACAGAGACTATTTTAAAGAAAGCAGGAGGATGACAGTTTCATAACCTCACAATAAGACATAGAACAGTTAGAAATTTAATGCATTCACTACTGAAACATCAGTCGCTTAGTTGATACTCTCCTGCTTAGAGATTATAAGTGATTTAGATTAGCTTGTAAGTCTCCTTATACGAATCGATCATGATAGTCGTTTAACGATTATCATGATTTTATTTTATCTATGTATAATATGTTAGATATAGTAAATATATACATTTGAAATACTAAATAGATTCGTAATATAAGCAGAAGGCTAAATACAGGTCAAGTTTAAAACCCTTTAAACTGACACTATGAGAATGTAAACTAAGGAAGTAATTAATGAAAAACCGTACCCTACCTTTATCGTTACTAGTTGGCGCTGCGCTTACTATCCCAAGTCTAGCAATGGCAGCTCCTGCTGAAACCGCACCAGCAGATATGCAAAATGCTGCTACTGCAACCACGCTTGAGGCTGAAAACGAATCAGGATCAAACCAAGCTAACCCATTTGAAATTAGCGAAACCCAGTCTGTATCAAGAGCGAGCACGAATAACAATGCCGATCAACAACAGGCAATGCAATTAGAACAAGAAGCAATGCAAAACCAACAAGAGCCTATACAGCAACAAGATCCACAAGAAGCCATGCTACAACAAGAAGCTTTATTAGAATCACAAGAGAACTTACAACAGGCTCCTCAACAAGGCGAAGCCGTAGAAGCGCTATAAATTACGCAATATATACGCTTATTAAGTCATATAGCTTGGAAGTTACCTCCTAGCTACCTTAGTAATTATCAGCGATAAATAGTTATCAGCGAATTTCTGTCAAAACAACAGTAATCACTTGATATTTACTGATGAAATTCTTAAAATTTGTGCTTAATACTATATGTGTTTAATACTATGAGAGAAAAGAGAATCTCAGCTAGTTGAGTTACTAACTACGCTAAAACCCACTAGCTAGTGAGCCAACTCTCAAATATATTCCAAACTTAGATTAACATACCAAGTGCAACGCTAAATTATATTATAGAACACCTGATTGGGCGTTTTAAACCCTAAGCGTTTTCTTGGTCTGTTGTTTAGTTTATTCTCAATGTCCTGTATCTCATTATCAGAGACTTGTCTAAAGTCACAACCCTTAGGCAAGAACTCTCTGATTAAGCCGTTGGTATTCTCGTTGGTTCCTCGCTGCCATGACGCATAAGCATCGGCAAAGAAGAA
>NZ_RRYX01000128.1:0-7612 GCF_014861375.1 Psychrobacter sp. FME5
ATGATAAGCTTAAAGCCAGCTATGAGGCTGCCGTAATTCTCGCTTGTGTCTTTATCTGGCTGCCGCTGATTTGAATTCTATACAGCCCCTAGTCAGGTTCAGAATAACCTATATACAAGAAAGACGAGTGAGGCCCTAAAAAAAGTATACTGAAGAAGCCTGATACCGTATCCAATTTATATAGGACTGATTATAGAAGCAGTCGATTCTGATTGTATTTATTGGGTGAATCCTAGGGTTTCGAATACCCCTAGTTAATTTAACAAAATTTAGAAAGCTTGCTGTGAGAATTTTGTCATTTAAGTTACAGGCGGATTTATGGAGTTATTTGGCTCATAAAGCAAACAGTTTTAAGATTGGGGTTGTAATAATGAAAAAACCTTGTATAATTTGCAACTGGTGGCTCCATTGGTAGCCTCGCAACATTGTTCTATGAATCCCGCCAGGACCGGAAGGTAGCAACGGTAATAGTTATAATGTGTGCCGAGGATGTGCTTTTGGAGTCGCTTTTTTTTTGCCTAAAATTTGATAATAAAATCTTTTAAATTTTAAAACCCTCATATTGATAATAAGTCCTTCATTATAAAGGGCTTTTTTTTGGTCTACATTTCGTCTGATTTTAAACTTTGAGCCATAAATATGGGTTAAAATACAATGTAGTAACCTTTATTAACACTAATGTTAACTATAAAGACCAAAAATTTTGGGGTTTTATGATGAAAATGTTTATTTGGCTGTTTATTGCCTTTGTAGTGCTGGTGGTTGTATTTGGTGTATCAGTATTCAATAAGTTGGTGCGCGCTCGCAATCAGGCTAAGAACGGCTTTGCCCAGATAGATGTACAGCTAAAACGCCGTCACGATTTGATTCCGAATTTGGTGGAGACCGCCAAGCGCTATTTAGCGCATGAAGAAGAAACATTGACCCGTGTTGTTAGTGCGCGTAATCATGCTCAAAGTCTGCAAGATTCTAGCAAGCATCAGCCCGATTCGCTTGAGCACATGGCGCTGTTTGCCAAAGCAGAGAGTATGTTGTCGAAAGCATTAGGGCAGTTTTCTGCTGTGGTGGAAGCGTATCCTGAGCTAAAAGCGGACAGTATGATTAAAGAGTTAATGGATGAGCTGACCAATACCGAGAATCGCATAGGATTTGCGCGTCAGCATTATAATGATAGCGTGATGTTTTATAATAACGACCGCGAAGTATTCCCGAATAATCTTGTTAGCACGACTTTTGGTTTTCGTCCGCTCAGTCCGTTGGTGTTTGAAGATAGAAAGGCGATTGCACAAGCACCTATCGTCAATATGAGCTAATACTTAACTATATTTATATGTTCAGGCGCATTTAGCACTCTTTAGGTAAGACAAATAGATGGATTTTTTTGGTGCACAGCGTAGCCGTACTCGGCGCAGTCTATTACTGTATGGGTTGTTTTTTCTTATTATATTTGCCCATATTGCGGTGGCACTCGGTGTTATGGCGCTGCTACTGACGATATTTACTGGCGGCATTTATCATTGGGTATTAATACTGGTGGTCATATGGACGCTAGGTAGCTTTGTGATTGGTAGTTTTTTAGAATATGGACGTTTAAAAACAGGTGGTCGTGCTATCGCTCAGCGAGTTGGTGCCGTTCGGTTGTTTATCGATCACAGCCAAGATGCGTGGGAGCACAGCCGCGGGGTTGCCCATCAGCATGAGTCGGTACCAAAGGTTCGTTTTAGTGCCCTTCATATCGCAGTGCGTGACGAACGTGATTTTCCGCCTGTTTACCGCCGTTATTATGAAATTGCTCAGCAGCTAGCTATTGCTTCAGGTTTGAGTATGCCGATTCTGTATGTGCTGCCTGATGAGCAAGGGATTAATGGTTTTGTAGCAGGTCGTCATAGTCAGGATATGGTATTGGTGGTGACCCAAGGCGCGCTTGATAAGCTGTCTGATGAGGCACTATACGGACTCATTGGTCATGAATATGGCCATATATTGCATGGCGATGCCACATTTAATTTACAGTTAATGGTGGTGTTAGCAGGCTTGCAGTTACTCTATGACTGGAGTGATTCCATTAATAATTTTGGCGCTGGTAATCAGAATAACAAGCAGAATTATTTTGATGGCTCTTTCAATGGTGCGGTCAATCAAAAAAACCCTTTGTCTCAGAGAGCTATCGATAGTCAGGCGCGTAGCACTGAAGCGCAGACAGCAAACTTTACCACCCATAGCGAGTGGGTAAGCTATTGGCAGAGTCAGTCGCAAAGCCAAGAGTCTTCAGCTAAGAGTCAATCAAGATGGTTACAACATAATAATAAGTTCGATAGCCAAGCACCGCGTAGTATCTGGGCGTTGTTAATACATGGATTGAGCTTTTCTAGTATGGCCAGTGCGCAGCTGATCAAACATAGCTTTAATCGTGAACGTGAGTTGCTCGCCGATGCAACCAGCGTACAGCTGACGCGCTCGCCGGCGATTATGGAGACCTTAAAAGCCATTCATAAGGATTCGCTGGGTTCGCGCTTAACTGGTATCGCTGATATCAACGGACTTAGTCATTTCTTCTTTGCCAGTAGTGGCGCAGATTTAGGGGATTTGTCGTGGTTTGCCACGCATCCAAGTTTGGCTGAGCGCATGAGTGCTATTAACGGCAATGCTTATCATGATTTTGCTGTACAAGTGGCAAAAGAGAAGCGCATAAATCAACAAAAAATAAAAGAGATACATGAGCAGCGGCGCTTGGGTGATTGGGGTGTGATAACTGCAAATAGCCTAAGCAAAAACAATGTTAATAAAAGCAATGCTAGTAAAGACAATCATACGACGAGTAAAAACGTTGCTAGCAATCCCGATGAAGCTGCTGACAAAGTGGTCACAGCACTTCCTACTGGCGAAATGAGTAGTGACTCAGAAGCAGATGCAGATGACGGGCTTGAGTTTGTCGTAGAGCAAGACGTCGTTATTGATGGGCGTTTGCAGGTAAAGGCAGAAGATATTGGTGCTCATAAGTTGTTAAAGCCTTGGCAAGCAAAACGGGATAGCGACTTACCAGCGAAAGCCTTAATCAGTATCGATGATATACAAAAGGTCTCATTGCCGCAGTATATTCTCAACCATAGTTATCATCCGCTAGGGGCACAGGCTTTGATTGAAGCAGTGCTGCTATGTCATCAAGGGTGCATATTATCAACAACGGCAACTTATGATTTAACTGATATTTGGATTGGGCTGCTTAACGACAGTATATTTGTGACTGATGCCAATAGTGATTCTAAAATAGAAACTAGCAATAACGTACAAATTTTACCGCATACGCTAAACGCTAAGTTGTTAGAAATGCTGGCGAAGCTCGACCGTCGTTTGGACAGTGCTTTAATGATATTGGCGATAAAACAACTGTCTCAGCATGATTTATCTCAGAATGCTATCAATGAATTACGCTTAAAGAGTGATAGCAGCCATAGTCACCAAAGTTACCAGCATTATATTCAGCAAGAAAAATGTCGTAACACACTTAGTCGCTATCAGAAAGGCATGCTTGAGTTATTTGAAAGTGAGCTAACAGCTGATTTAAGCCGGAATTTTGCTGATAACGTAATGGATGAAAAAGGTGATATTGGTAAAATCAAGCCAGTATTCACTCATTCGAATAATAGCAAATTACGAACCCCATCGATTTTAGCATTATGGCAGGCACTGCATTTACAGCAACTTCTACCCGTACTGACTACGATACTAAATGATGAACATTCAAATGAATACCCGTCTTGGCAGCAAAAACTGCAAGCTGGCAGGGGTGATATAGTTGCCCAGCTTGATCCTTCAGGTCAGATTTTTTATCGCCTTAGCGTTGCTGAGCGTTCGATACTGGTTTTATTGGCTTATCGCTTATCAAACGATGGTAATAATACCAGTAATGCCAACTATGTCGTCGACCTGCGCCGCCAAGCGCGCCTGATTGATATTGATTTGACAGCCGTAAGTGAGGCAAATTTACAATGGTTGCTGCTTACCGCCCAAAACTTAAATAGTGTTCAGCTGCTGGCGTTGTTAGAAGCTGTGCCTATCTTTAAGCCCTCTACCTTTAAGCCTTCTACCACAGGTTCTAAGTACGACGATAACATTCAAGAAAAGCAACAAGAGCGACAACAGAGTAGCGGTCAAATAGATTATAATACGACTACCAATAAGCCTTATGCTTATAATGATTACCGGCAATGGCTGAGTACATTGCATACGGCGATGTTACACGATACGATAGTCAGTCAGGATGAATATGATTGTTTAACCTTACTATCAGAGCATTGGTTGCAGGTTCGACAGCTTTTTTAGTATTACTTTTGACATTAAAATTTGTAAAACCATTTAAGATAAATAGGATAGTAGTGTTGTATGAGTGATATCCAAGAACCGCTAGTTATATTGCAGCAGCGTATGCAACAGCGTCAGATTTTAGCGATGATGGGTATTAGTCAGTGGGTACAGCCGAGCTCTGAGACTATTAATATCGCTGATATTTCTGCGCCTACTAATACTGAAGCTGACATTAATACTAACGCTAACACTCAGCCTATTTCATCTGCTATAAGCATTGAACAGCAAAACATCAGCCATCCAAACGTAGAACGTCCAAGTGTTGATACGGCAAACGTTGCCCATTCAAATATAGAGTCTGTGGACACTATATCAGGCATAGTAGATGATGAATCTTCTATTAACCGCTATCATGATGACGCTCATGAGCCAGATTTAAGCTATCCTGACCAACAAAGCCCCGTTACTTATAGCTTTGATACTACGGTCCCAGAGACTTCTAATACAGCCGTTACGCCCCTCATAGATACTGTCGTCCAACAAGCCGCTGTTTCTAATATCGATAACGCTGATAGCTTTAAAGATGATGGTTTTAAGCAGGAAAGCTTTCAAAAAGTAGCGCCATTTGATTTACAAGGTGGTCGCTATGGCGACTGGGTGATTTTGGTTGATATTCAAGCCCTCAATAATGACAGTCAAAAGCTATGGCAAAATATCACGCAAGCGCTATCAATCACTTGTGAGACGACCTCATTTCCTATCTGTGAAGGTATGGATACAGCTGAGCTTGCCAATGCCAGTCTTGCTGGATATGTTTTTAAGATTGGGCGCAGTGAAGATATACAGGTTGCGGCATTAACGCCGTTACCTGAGGGTCTTGAGCATCCCAATCTTACCACTGTGCCCACATTGGATGAGATGCTTGCTGATAGTAGCCTTAAGCGTCAGCTTTGGGAGCAGTTCTCAAGTCAGAGTTAAAGATTTGCCACTTACTATGACATAGATTAAAAATAACGATAAAACTCACCCTTAACCTTTAATAACAACGATGATTTCATCATATTTAGGATAATGATTATGACGACTAAAGCTGCTCCTAACCGTGTACCTAACTTTTCAGCGGGTCCTTCCTCCATACCAACAGCCGTATTAGCACGTGCTCAAGAAGAACTGCTTGATTGGCAAGGGCGCGGTATGTCGGTGATGGAAGTCAGTCACCGTAGTAAAGAGTACGTTGCCATTACCGAAAAAGCTGAAACCAAGTTACGCTCGTTGATGGACATTCCAGATAATTATAAAGTGCTGTTTTTACAGGGCGGCGCCAGCTTACAGTTTTCAGCGATTCCGTTAAACCTATTAAATGGCGGCCGCGCAGATTATCTGACGACCGGTACTTGGTCAGGTAAAGCCATCAAAGAAGCAGATCGATATGCGAAACTTGGTCTTGGTGAAACGAACGTCGTTGCAACAGGCAAAGATAGTAATTTTACTGATGTGCCAGCCCAAAGCGAATGGGCGATTAGCGACGATGCAGTGTATTTTCACTACTGTGCCAATGAAACGATTCATGGCTTACAGATATTTGAGCCGCCACAAGTGGATGCGCCTATTATCGTCGATATGTCTTCTTGCATATTGTCACAGCCAGTCGATGTGTCTAAATTTGGCATGATTTACGCTGGTGCTCAAAAGAACATCGGGCCAGCAGGCTTGGTTATTGTCATTGTTCGTGAAGACTTATTGGGCAAGGCAAGCGAGTGGTGCCCGCTACTGATGAACTATGAACATCAAGCTGATAAAGGGTCGATGTCAAACACGCCAGCGACTTATTCTTGGTATTTAGCAGGACTAGTATTTGATTGGTTAGAAGAGCAGGGCGGCGTTGCTGCTATTGGTAAAATCAACCAGCAAAAAGCCGATTTACTCTATAAAACGATTGATGACAGCAGCTTCTATAGTAATCCCGTTGACCCCAAATATCGCTCTATCATGAACGTGCCGTTTACGTTAGCCGACAGCAGCCTTGATAAAGTGTTTTTAGAAGAGTCAGAGGCGGCGGGCCTCATGAATCTAAAAGGTCACCGCGATGTCGGCGGTATGCGCGCCAGTATTTACAATGCAGTGTCATTAGAGTGGGTACAGCAGTTGGTTGACTTTATGATAGATTTTGAAAAAAAACACGCTTAAGTTAGTACAGGCTTTGAAACAAAAGGCGCAACTTTAAGAGCTGCGTCTTTTTTTATGTCTATTAGCGTTTTTTTAAGTAGCATAATGCGTTATGTAGCATCCTTAACACCGCAAAGCATTAGGTTAAAAAACCTAAGTTTGTTATGATAAAATTTCTTCAATTGCCTATTTTGCCGTCAGTCGCGCATTTTTTATCCAAGTCGGTTTAGAGTAGAAGGTCGTTATGAGGGGTATTACATAGTCATGATGCTAAAAAACACCATACTAAAAGCCGTCTTGCTTGTCATGACTAGCAGCTGGATACCTGTTAGTATCGCAGCGCCAATCACCACGACTGCGCTTGGGCACAATAGTACCACTGAGTATATTGACGTACCATACATGCCCTATGCCAATCCAAAGGCGCCCAAAGGTGGTACGCTTTCATTGGATGCACGCGGCACCTTTAATGCGGCCAATAAATGGATGACCACAGGTGTGGCGATGGTTGGTACGGACTATCTGTATGATACCTTGATGACAGGCTCACTCAATGAAGCCTTTACCATGTATCCGCAGCTGGCAAATAAAGTCACGTATGATCCTGATGATACCAGTTGGATTATTTACCATATTAATCCTGCCGCACGCTTTTGGGATGGCTCGCCGGTGACCAGCAGTGACGTCAAAGCCACTTATGATGCGATATTGAATAAAGGCCCGATGTATATCCGCAGTTATTTAGGCGATATTAAAGACGTTGAGATTATCGATAAGCAGCGGGTAAAGTTTGTTTTTAAGTCTGATGAAAATAAAGAGATTTTATTGACGGTTGGACAGTTTCCTGTCTTTGCCAAGTCCTCTATTGATACTGATTTTGAGAAAATTACCCTGACGCCATTGATGGGTAGTGGGCCTTATAAACTCGGCCGTGTCGATGCCGGACGTGCGGTCAGCTACGTGCGTGATCCCAATTATTGGGGCCGTGATTTGATGGTCAATCGCGGTCGTTATAACTTTGATATGATTAAATTCGTCGGTGGTGTTCTAAAAAGTATGCTGGCATTAGACGTAGCCATAATTGACGTAAAAGAACACCATATCAAACACTTTGAAGTGATTATCGAGCTTCTTAGAGAAA
>NZ_RRYX01000129.1:0-7579 GCF_014861375.1 Psychrobacter sp. FME5
TGCTTCGGCTGTCACCCTTCTTTTATTACTCCAGCATACTTTTTGATACACCACCGATATTTTATATACCCAAGGGGCGGTAATAGCAGGTTTAACCTACTTATTATTTCCTTTTATGGTGCTGCCGCTGTATGCCGTTTTTACCGATTTGCGCAATGACATGCTACTCGCCTCACAGGACTTGGGCGCATCAAAAACCCAGACCTTTTGGCATGTGGTATTACCGTTGACCACGCCAGGGATTATTTCAGGGGTGCTGTTGGTTCTATTACCTGCGATGGGGATGTTTTACGTCGCCGATATTTTAGGTGGCTCACGCAATTTATTGGTGGGTAATATTATAAAAAATCAGTTTTTGGATGCGCGTGATTGGCCATTTGGCGCTGCAGCCAGCGTGTTATTGACACTGGCGATGGCGATATTATTACTTGCCTACCGTGCCAGTAGCCGCCGTATTGGCAAGACTGATTTTAATGAGGTGGCCTGATGTCTGATAGCTCACGGACTAATGCACCGACTAAAAAGAGGCCTTCTACTAAGATTGGCAGTATTAAAATTGGTAGCATCGCTGCCAAAGGCTATCTTAGCCTAATTTATGCCATGCTATATTTACCCATTGTTGTTTTGGTAGTGATGTCATTTAACAAATCCAAGATTGGCTACAATTGGGGTGGTTTTAGCTTAAAGTGGTACGAATCGCTATTCAACAACCAAGCCATGCTCGATGCTTTTTGGCATTCTATTGTATTGGGGTTGGTCGCCGCGACCGTTTCGACTGTGATAGGCACCCTAACTGCCCTCGCGCTACACCGCTATAACTTTCGTGGTAAAGGTCTGCTAAATGGACTATTATTTGTGCTGATGATGTCACCTGAGATTGTACTGGCTATCTCATTATTGGCCTTATTTTTACTAATTGGTCTACAGTTGGGTTTTGTATCACTGCTATTGGCGCACATTACTTTTTGCCTGCCGTTTGTGGTCATTACGGTATTCGCGCGTTTAAGCAGTTTGGATGAGCGCTTGATGGAAGCAGCGCGTGATTTGGGTGCCAATGAATCAACGATGGTGCGTACCGTTTTAATCCCTGTTATTCTGCCAGCGGTCATGGCAGGTTGGCTGCTTGCTTTTACCTTATCACTCGATGATGTGGTGGTTTCGACCTTTGTTACTGGGCCTAGTTATGAGATTTTACCACTGCGGATTTACTCGATGGTACGCGTAGGCCTTAAGCCAGAAGTCAATGCTATCGGTACGCTACTATTGGTTGCTTCTTTGGTATTGGTTATTATCTCGCAGCTATTATTACGTCGACGCTAATTTGCCATCACTCATTAACCATCGCTGCTTAGAAATAAACTTTGAATGAAAGTCAGCGCCATATCAATTATAATGAATTTTTCTCACTTTAGCGGTTAGGTTGTCTTATGTTAGAACTCCGTCATCTCAATACCTTAACCGCACTAAGAGCACATGGTTCGCTCGCTGCAGCGGCCGATGAGTTGCATGTCACTGCCTCTGCGGTCTCGCACCAGCTAAAAGAACTGGAGAATTACTATGATATCAGTTTGGTTAATCGTCGCACTCGTCCGCTGACTTTTACCCCCGCAGGCAAAATGGTATTGGCATTAGCAGATAGCATCATGCCGCAAGTTACTCGTACCAAATCCAATCTTAAGCGCTTAGCGCACGGCCAAGCAGGCAGGCTGCGCCTAGCGTCTGAATGTCATAGCTGCTTTGATTGGCTGATGCCGATACTCAATCATTATCGCCGAGAATGGTCGGATGTGGAGCTAGACTTTGCTACTGGCTTTGAACCTGAGCCGCATCATTTATTGATGGAAGGTGATATTGACCTACTGATTACCACCAGTGATTTACCGTTAGAGGGTATCAGCTATCAGCCCTTGTTTGAATACGAAAGTCGCTTGGTACTTTCGCCCACGCATGATTTAGCGGCGCAGGAATTTATTAAGCCAGAGGATTTGACCGATGAGACGCTGATTGCTTATCCAGTCGAAGCCAAGCGCCTCGATATTATTGCCAACTTTATGACCCCAGCACAGGTAAGTTTTGAGAGTATTCGTACCACGGAGTTGACCGCGATGCTGATTCAGTTGGTCGCTAGTGAACGAGGAGTGGCGGCATTGCCTGATTGGGTAGTTGCCGAATATGAGAAAAAAGGCTGGGTTGTGTCGCGTCCATTAGGCGATGGCGTACATTGTCAGCTATATGCAGCGACGCGTACCTCCAGTCAAGATACTGCCTATATGCAAGGGTTTGCCAGTTTGCTAGAAGGGATCGTAAAGCCTGTTTAGAATTTTATTTGTCATAAAACCCGTATTATGAGAACGAGGACGGTACCCTAGTGAGGACTTGAACCTTTGGCTCTAGGCTCATGATACCAACGGGTTTTCTCCCTGAGATAGTTCCAGTGTACTTCGTTGTGTACATAACATACATATTCTATTTGTGATCGGTGCGCTATACAGGCATCGAGCTGTCTGCTGTTAAAGCCACTAATTAGCCTTGAAAATATAGTACGCTTACCAAACTAGGCTAAACGATTGTATGGAAAGGATACTAGAATGGCATCGTATAAACCCTAGATTATTAGTGAAGCAAATATGAAGAACAACCAGTCTTGTTATCTTAAAAAAACGCCTAGTAACCGTATTATGGGCGCATTAGCGATCAGCAGCCTATTGTTGATTGTCAGTGGTTGTGACAGTACCATGAAGGAGACTAAGCCTACTGACACGGTAGCCAATACGGCATTAAATCCAGATAATACACCTAAAAATAACTCCGATTATAAAGCTGTTAGCAAAGATGGCTTTATTGCTGCTGATGATTCCGCGTCAACCTCGAATGGCGTTATGAAAGTCATCAATGCCAACAACCAGTTCGCTGTTGATATGTATCAGCAGATAAACGAGCAACCTGATCAAGCAGATAAGAATGTATTTTTCTCACCCTATAGTTTGTCTACGGCAATGGCAATGCTGTATGCAGCAGCAGAAGGGGAAACAAAGCAGCAAATTCAGAAGACCTTTTACTATCCGTCGATGGATACTCTAAACCCTAATAGTGCTGCGCTTTATAATCAATTCAATAAACCCAATCCTGATTATAAGCTCGCCACGGTCAATGATTTATGGATGCAACAAGGGCTAACGCCTAATAAGGCATACGTAGACACCGTACAACGCTATTATGGTGGTCAAGTAACCAACCTTAATTTTAAAGGTAGTCCTGATCCCTCGCGCCTCATCATTAATAAAAAAATTGCTCAGCACACCAATCAGCTGATTCCTGAGTTGCTACCAAAGGGTAGTATTCCCTCTAGTGTTGTCGCAGTATTAACCAACGCGGTTTACTTTAAGGGCGATTGGAAAATGCCTTTTGAGGCAAATAGCACTTTTGAGCAGCCGTTCCATCCTCTTACGGGCACACCATCTGATATCAAAATGATGAATATGCAGGCTGATTTCGGCTATAGCGAGGACAAGCAAGTACAGGTCGTGCAATTGCCTTACAAGGGCGATGACTTATCCATGCTAGTGATATTACCCAAATCAAAAGACAAAGCTGCGATGGAGCAGCTGGTGCAGGATTTGAGTGCTGATAAGATTAAACAATGGAATAAAGACTTAGTCACTCAAGAAGTAAACCTTTACTTGCCAAAGTTTAAGCTCGCAGAGCGCTACGATATGAAAAGTTTGCTGTCAGCTATGGGTATGCCAAGCGCCTTTCAGGACAAAGCTACATTTAAATTATTTGATCAGCCTCTGCCTATAAAAATTGATGATGTTTATCATCAGGCGGTAGTTATTGTCGATGAAAAAGGGACAGAGGCGGCAGCAGCAACAGCCATTGTAGCAACGGAAGCTTCTGCCCCTATAGATCAGCCAGTAGAGTTTAAAGCCGATCATCCGTTTGTATTTTTAATTAAGGACAACAAAACTGATGCAATATTATTCTTAGGGCAAGTCAATAAGCCTTAATCAGGGTATACCCCAAGGGAACCAGTTATTTTGCCCTTTAAACCTATTAATAGACCACTTAAAACAGACTGCTATAAAGCAACTACTTATATCAGACCGTTAAGCGAGTAATGCCTATCAAAAGTTATAAAACCAGTTTAAAGAAGTAAAAACCTAGCGCGGTGGCTAATAACGTCAATCCCACATGCAAACCAACCAATCCAAGACCGGCAAGCATACGTCCTGCATTTATCAAGCTAAAGACTTCAGCGCTAAAAGTGCTAAAGGTGGTCAATCCGCCACAGAATCCAGTAATAACAAACATTTTTGCATTGACCGATAGCATGCTGCCGGTACGCTGAAACCATACCATAGCTAGACCTATCAGTAATCCTCCTAAAATATTGGCGCTTAGCGTCCCTATCGGAATCCAACTATGTAGCGGATTAAAGCGTCCCAGCCACGCACGCAGACAAGCGCCGATTGCTGCCCCTAAGCCGATGGCAAGCCATTGCATGATGTAATCCTTATTTTCTTAATGAATGCCATTCTAATAAGCAAAGAAACTATACGGCTGGCAACTCAGTCATCGGCCAACGCGGTACACAACTGACGGCCAAATCATCAGATTGTCCCGCTTGCAAACGCTCATACCCTGCATAAGCAATCATCGCCCCATTATCGGTACATAACGCTGGCGGTGCATAATGAACAGTGGCGTTTATTTTAGCGAGCTCACTCTCTAACGTCTCACGTAAATGGCTATTGGCACTAACCCCGCCCGCAATCACCAGTCGGCTCATATTGGCTTGCTTGAGTGCTTTGACACTCTTTTTCACTAGCGTATCGACCACAGCGTGCTGAAAACTGGCAGCAATATCGGCGCGTACTTGTGGGTCGCTGTCGGACTGATTGCCTGAGCCGCCTGAGTATGGGGTATCTTTAATCAGATTATGTACCGCTGTTTTCATACCGCTAAACGAAAAGTCCAAGCCGCGATGCAGCATCGGTCTTGGTAGACTATAAGCATTTGGATTGCCTGTTTCAGCCAGTTTGGCGATATTAGGACCACCAGGGTAAGGTAGACCCAGCATTTTGGCCGCTTTATCAAAGCACTCGCCTGCTGCATCATCTATCGATTCACCCAATATCTCATATTGCCCAACACCATGAGCGGCAATCAGCAAGGTATGTCCACCAGACACTAATAGCGAGACAAAAGGAAACGCGGGTGGGTTTGCGCCCATCAGCGGTGCCAATAAATGCCCTTCCATATGATGGATACCAATTGCTGGAATATCCAGACCATACGCCAAACTGCGACCAAATAACGCGCCGGTCATCAGCGCCCCGATGAGACCTGGCCCTTTGGTATAGGCAATGGCATCAATTTCACCTTTTTCTATATCACATTGTTCTAACAGCTCGTTCAGCAAGGGCACCAGCTTGCGAATATGATCGCGACTGGCAAGCTCGGGTACCACGCCGCCATAAAGTGCATGCAGCTCTATCTGTGAATACAGTACTTGACCAACCAAACCTTGATTGTCGCTATCTAGCTGTTCACTGTCAAAAATCGCTAGCCCAGTCTCATCACAAGACGTCTCTAAACCCAATACTTTCATGTTTGTGCCTTTATTTCATCGCTTCGCTAAATAATATCATCGCTGTGCTAAATATTATTTTTTTAGGGCTAAATACTAGGGCATGTCCTCAATCTGAACAAAATCAATTAAATAGGTTAAAAATGGCTAAATCTTGCCAAACTGTGTCAAATAGCTGGCTAATATCTTGATATTATCTGTGCTATTTTCCTTGTTTGACTGCAATTTATCTCATTTTTATCACCATTTTCAAAATGAGGACACGCCCTAATGTTAAAAATCGAAAATAGCTTTTGAAAAAGCTTAATAAGTAAAGTCAAAATCCTTTAAAAACGTGACGGCAGGTGATGTATCTATATTACTGTTCACTGATTGTATGTCGTTTTTGATCATATACTGTTTTGTATTCACCATAAAAAAACCGCCACTGCAATCTTACAATGACGGTTATTCTATCAAATTTCAATCACTGATATTAGCTAACTGCCGCTACCATATAATCAACGGCTGCGTGAACTTGTGCTTCGCTAACCTCATCACTCGCCTGTGCTGGCATTTTGTTGAAGCCTTTAGCTGAATGCATATGCAGCGTATCTATGTCTTTGACAAGATGCGGCGCCCAATCGGTTTTATTACCGTATTTAGGTGCGTCCAACAAACCACCTTCATGACAAACTTTGCACTGCTTTTCATACAACTTCTCACCAGCATCAGCCGCTAACACTTCAGGCTCAGCCGCATCTTCAGCAGTCGCTTCTGCTGCTGCTTCTACTGGTACTTCGGTAGGTTCTGCTTCTACTTCAGGTTCTGGTGTGACCTCTTCTTCTACTACTTCGACAGGGACTTCAGGCTCCACGACCACAGTTTCAGTGTCGTTGGTAGCAGCTGGCTCTTCAGCAGCAGTATTGTCACCACCACTACAGGCACTAAGTGCTAATAAAGCACTAAGACCTAATGTTGACCACGTTAGTTTTCCCGCTATATTTAGCGATTTTTTATTCATACGTAATTGATTGATACTCATATTCATTCCTTTGCCGGTTGGGTTAAGTAAGCTATTTTTTGTTGATACTTTTTTATTCCATGCCTACCATCGCTGAGTTAACGATTTTTTGCTTACTCGATATTGAACAGCAGATCTTGCGACTGTTTCTGCATCTGTGTGTTTTACGTTAGCTGGCAGCGGCAACCATATAGTCAACTGCTGCATGGATTTGCTCTTCGGTGACGCCATTGGTTGCTTGAGCGGGCATTTGGTTAAAACCTTTGGCCGAGTGAGTATATAGGGTTTCTTTACCTTGAGTAATACGCGGTGCCCAGGCTTCTGCATCACCATATTTTGGCGCATCAAGTAAACCAGTGGCATGGCAAGCCATGCACTGGTTATTATAAAGCTGCTCACCAGTATTGTCAGAGACATTAAGCGCTGCGCTATCAGTAGTATCTGACGTATCAGCAGCTACCTCTTCTTCACTTTCACTGCCTTCTTCGGTATTGGTCGTCGCGTCTGCTTCAACATCCGTAGCTGGCACCGCTGTTGTTTCTGGAAATTCCATATCTTCCGCTTCTGGCGCATTAGAGCGAGCAAGTTCTGACGCATCGTCGACTCTATCGACAGCCATGACTTTTCCTGACTCTGTGCCAGCGTCTTCTTTTTCACTGCTACAAGCACTTAAACTGATACCCATAGAGAGAATCAAGGTTGTCCATAATGCGGTATTAACTGCTGTTTTTTTCATGCCAATTTTCATTAAAAAAGATCCTCAATATAATAGCCATAAAAGCGTTGTAGCGTTTGGTTATAGCGTCTGATTATCATCCCTGACCGAAACGTCAGCCAGTAAACAAAACTTATCACAACATAGACTTAATATAAGTCGTTATTGCTGAGCAGGTGTTTTGTCCATAATTTATTGATTATTTGTTAAAATTTTAGGCTCTGTTTTAATAGTGTGTTGATATAACTTATTGATAAATGATATAATGACT
>NZ_RRYX01000012.1:0-49480 GCF_014861375.1 Psychrobacter sp. FME5
TTCTCTTTGTTGTGGTAAACAAGAGTGTAAGGCGTTGCTTATTTTTTTCAACTATTTCCCAATTCTATACAGCCCCTAGGGTGTGTCATAAATTTGTTTGTTGTTATATTAAAAAAGCCAGCTATCATATGATAGCTGGCTTTTTTCCACTTAAACGTATTTATGTACGTCAATCCAAAATAAAAGAAATACAAGTCAAATAGTGCATCCCATCTTAAAAAACAGTATTTCTTGAGCGCTTAATTAGGGTTGCTATCGCTACGTTTACTTTCTGCTTCTATATCAGTGGCTACCTTTTCTTGCTCCTGCTCAACACGCTCAAGCGCAAAATTTAATCGCGCTCTGATATCCTGATAATCACTGTCACTCATATCTTTAAAGTTCAGATGCAAGTTAAACCCTGGTAGCGTGTGGTCAACCCACTTTGATAAATGTCCCTTATGCGTATCAGGATCAAATACTTTCCAGGCGTTTACCTTGTTATCAAATCCTTTTAGCTGAAACGCGCCAGCATGCTGGCACTCATAATTATGGCAAATATAATCATAAGTACTTTCGCTTACCAATATCTCATCTTTACCCGCACTAGACTCTAGTCTTGACGCCAGATTGGCCTCTTTACCAATCAATGTATAGCTAAGACGGTTGTTACTGCCAAAATTACCAACATGACAATAGCCTGTACTGATGCCAATACGTATGTACAGCCCCTCAAAGCCCATCAACCGCCATTTCTGCCTCAAAGTTCGCATTTCACGGCGCATATCTATTGCCATTGCAATACAGTCTAAAGCATCTTGGCGCGCACCGCGGCTATCTGGCTCACCAAAAAAACACACCATGCCATCTCCAATAAACTTATCCAAAACGGCGCCATGCTTGTTGGCAATCAAAGTCATGCAATGCATATAGGTATTCAAAATATCCGCCAAATTATCAGGGCTTAGGCTATCAGAAAGTTCAGTAAAACCAACAATGTCTGAAAACATAATGGTCAGCTTGGCACGCTTATTAGAAACGTTAACGGGAATGTCTTCCTTAACAATTGGCTCCCAGACCTGCGGTGGTACAAAGCGCGTCAATTTATTGATGACCGATACCATGGTACTTAGCCGCCCTACTGCCTGATGAGCACGTGCTTCATGATTGATATATTCCCTATAAACATAGCGAAACTGGTATAAAATGACAGTTATAGTTGCTAATAGTACTACAGAGGGTAGCCAGCCTTCATAACAGTCCATATTGGGACCGTTTAAGGTCACACTGACATAATAAAAAGCAATAACCGTCACTATCGACACAGTAATGAGCTTAAGCTGGTTCTCAGAATTGCTGATAATGACGCGAAGGCTGATTAAGGCGGCTAGACTGATAGACATCACAGCGCAGAACTGTAACGACCCTATCACCACTGCCAATAAAATAACGACAATATTAGAGGTCCAAAAACTGCTTTGGCGTCGATAATTATAAATCAGGATCATTAAACTTGGCAGGCAAACAATGACAAGAAGTGCCATTGAGCGGGGATTAAAATTGAAATGTACAGCGAGAAGTATGACCGTGAGGATTAAGACAAATACTTCCGGATAGTCAAACCGATAGCTGCCTTCATTTACTGAAGGTAGCTTCGGTCTCAACGTATCTAAAAAAGGCATATGAGATGTTCGCTTAAGCAAAACAGATTATCAAAAAAATAAAGAGAACATAATTTCAGCAACGGCCTCTCATGATAAGTACAGTATAGATTATCTAATCAATATTATACGTTTTAAAGGTAATAAAACCTAGGTCACTGATAACTAAAAGCATACCACCTGTCATACAACCTGACTAAAAGCATGTTCAAATAGCAAAAATTAAACTAAAAATAGAAAAGCCAGATAATACTTATCTGGCTTTTCATAGCTCCTAAACCTATTCAGTATAGGACAGAAACAGTCAAATACCTTAACCTTTGCTTCAACTTTATTACATTTGCCAATCAAATGGCATTTGATGATGACCACGTAATGCCATCATCAAAGTTTGCTGCATTTGTGCCAGCACTTCTTTGGTATAAGGAACAGCAGGCACGCCCCATACTGGGTTTGGCCATTGCATGTCATTTTGATAGCGAACGATATGATGGAAATGTAGCTGCGGCACTTGATTGCCAAGGGCTGCCACATTCATTTTATCGGCTTGAAAAGTTTTGGCTAGCTGGCTTGATAACCAGCTCGATTCACGCAAAAACTGCGCTTGATCTGCCTCCGATAATTCATACAATTCTTTGATACCCGATACGCGCGGTACCAATATCAACCAAGGAAACTGACAATCATTAATTAAACGACAGGTTGATAATGGGAAATCACCCACTAAAAAACTATCGGCAGCAAGTTTATGATGAAGTTGGAACATAATAACGGTTCTCTTGTTATGACGCTTAGATAAAAGAAGGTAAAAACTTAAAAGGATAAAACATGAATAAGTAACGATTTAGTTCTGAAAACATAGTGCTAAAAACAATATAGTGCTGAAAATAAAGGCTTAAAATACGATATCACTATTTTATCAGTTATCCAGCCGATAAAATAGCACCACGACTCATTACCTTAGTCTTATCTAACCACGATGATTGGTTTATCGCTAAGCGGACTCCGCCACCATATGCTCGCTAAAATAGTGTAACAACTCCTGAATAACGGTCACACGTTGCTGCGGTGTTTCAAGCTTATCGCCATCTTGATAGCGAATACCAGACGCGCCATTCATACGATAGTTCTGCCCATTTGATTGAATCAATTTAATAATAGCTAGAGCATCGACTGGGGTATCTGGTGCGAACTCTAACGTCATACTACTACTATTGGCATCAATTTTATTAATCTTTAGCGGCTCTGCTTGTATGCGCAGTCCGTGAATGGCAAAAAGATGCTTGGTTTGATCAGGTAGTGTACCAAAGCGATCAATCATCTCAGTGCGAATATCGGTCAACGCCTCTTTATCATCGGCATTACCAATACGTTTATAAAATAATAAACGCTGATGCACATCGTGCAAGTACTCTTCTGGTATCAGCGCAGAGCTGTGCAGGTTAATTTCACTGGTGAGCGACAGTGGTGTGCTTAAATCAGGCTCCTTACCCGCTTTGATTGCTTTTGTTGCCCGCTCCAGCATGTCCATATATAAACTAAAGCCAATCGCCTGCATATTACCACTTTGCTGCTTACCGAGTATCTCACCGGCACCGCGAATCTCTAAATCTTCACTGGCCAGCATAAAGCCTGCACCCAGGGTATTAGCGCGCTCAATGGCATGCAATCGACGTTTGGCATCGCCTTTAAGTCCTTTAATAGACGGTACGAGTAGATAGCAATAGGCCTGATGGTGACTGCGACCCACGCGGCCACGTAACTGATGCAACTGCGCCAAGCCAAATTTATCAGCGCGTTCAATAATAATCGTATTGGCATTGGGCACATCGATACCGGTTTCGATAATGGTTGAGCATATCAGTACGTTGAATTTTTTATGATAAAACTGCTGCATGACTTGTTCTAGTTGACGCTCTTGCATTTGCCCATGAGCGACCCCTACTCGTGCCTCAGGAACCAGCTCACGGATAGTTTCTGCCATACGTTCGATACTGGCCACATCATTATGTAATAAGTAAACCTGACCGCCACGCAGTAGCTCACGTAAAATAGCTTCTTTCATCAAGGCTTCTGTTTTTTGCATCACAAAGGTTTTAATCGCAAGGCGACGGGCAGGTGGCGTAGCAATAATCGACATATCACGCATACCAGAGAGCGCCATATTCAGCGTTCTAGGGATTGGGGTCGCTGTCATCGACATACTGTCCACATCGGTTTGAATCGCCTTGATACGCTCTTTATGGCGCACGCCAAAGCGATGTTCTTCATCGACAATCATCAAACCTAAGTTAGAAAACTTCACGTCAGGTTGTAATAGTTTATGCGTACCGATAACGATATCGACCTTGCCTGCTGCGAGGTCTGTTAAAACCGTTTCCTGATGCTTTTTGCCACCAAAGCGCGAGAGCGTTTCAATACGTACTGGCCAATCCGCAAAGCGATCGCGGAAATTGTCTTCATGCTGACCTGCTAGCAATGTCGTAGGCACCAATACAGCCACTTGATAGCCGGCGCTGACCGCAATAAAAGCTGCGCGCATCGCAACTTCTGTTTTACCAAAACCCACGTCGCCACAGATAAGGCGATCCATCGGTTGGTTTTGCCTCATGTCTTCCATAACCGCATGGATAGCATTGGCTTGGTCAGGCGTTTCTTCAAAAGCAAATTGACTGGCAAATAACTCATATTGCGATGGGTCTATTTTAAAATGAATGCCTACTTTGGCTTCGCGCCGTGCTTGCATATTGAGAAGCTCAGCGGCAACATCGTGAATTTGTTCTAACGCTTTTTGCTTAGCCTTATCCCATTTGCCGCTACCGATTTTGTGTAATGGCGCAAGCGCAGGGTCGCCGCCACTATAGCGGTTAATCATTTGCAAATTAGCGACTGGCACATAAATACTGGCATCATCAGCGTATTTTAGATGAATAAACTCTTGCTCACCATCACCGACATCTAGCGTAATCAAACCGTTATAACGCCCAATACCGTGTTCGATATGGACCACAGGACTGCCATCCGTTATTTCGGTCACGCTTTTAACTAAGAACTCTTCTGACACACCGCTTTGGCGACGACGGCGTGTTTGCAGTACTTGCCGACCAAACAATTGTGTCTCACTAATCAGCACCAAGCGCTCAGGGACATATACCCCGCGCTCAATGGGTGCAACGGTTAGACCAACCTGTGGTAAATTTTTATCGTTAAGCGCGCGCGTTTTATCAGCGGCTAAAAACGCTTCAAAACTGTCATAGGCTTTGATATCGATTTTGCCTTTAAACAGCTCAATAAGAATCTCACGGCGACCCGCTGTTTCGGCAACCACCAATACTGGTGTCGCGGTTTGCGCTTGTAGCTCTAAAAATGCCAATAGCTCCGTAAGAGGCTCTGCCTTTTGATGGTTCACTGCTAGCTGAGGTGGTTCTTGAGCACTAAGCGTCACTAAACCTTGCTGTTTATTTGGTTGTTGCTCAAGCTCTAATGATAAATCGTCACTATCGATCGCGGCGACATCTGTCATTGTCGCTAGCTCATCACGCGCACTAAGTATCACGCGTGGATAATGATTGAGATGTTCATTAAGCGTATTAGACAATAAATATAATAACTCAGGGGCAACGATAGGTTTATCGATATCATGACGACGCTCTTCATAGCGGCGCTGGATTTGTGACCAATAATCTGCCTGTTTTTCGTTAATCAATTCATCAGTAATAAATAAAGCATCGCTTGGCAAGTAAGAAAACAAACTGCTCTCGTTTTCCCAATCTTTTAAATCAAAAAATAATGGCTGATAGTATTCAAGTCCACTACTCGCGATACCCGCCATCACATCTTTGTGCAGCTCAAACTTACGGCTACTGGCATTAGGAAACATCGCGGCAAAATTTGTCCGGAACGTCTCACGCCCTTCATCGAGTGGAAACTCTTTTGCCGGTAGTATTTGGAATTGTTGAATAGGTTTTGAGATATCTGGCAGTTTATGCAGTAGCGACAGTGATTCTTTGCCCATACTATTATCGTTGCCACTCATCATGGTTTTCAGGTCGTCAACGGTTAATGTGCGCTGGGTCTGCGGATTAAAAAAACGAATCGTTTCAATCTCGTCATCAAATAAGTCTAGACGCAACGGAAACGGCTGCCCCATCGCAAAAATATCAATGATACTACCCCGTACCGCAAACTCACCCGGCTCAAAGACATTTTCTACTGCGCGGTAGCCAGCCTTTGCTAGTAATGTACGCTGAGTATTGATATCAAATCGATCACCCACACTTAAATCAAAATGCTGTCCAATCAGCCAGCTGGGCGGTGCCACACGATGCATCAGTGCTTGTACTGATATTAGCAACACGCCTGAGGTTGGCATGTCAGTTAATAGGTTGATACGCTCGCTGACGATATCCTGATGCGGTGACAGCTCATCATAAGTCAGCGTTTCCCAATCAGGAAACACATAAGCATCGACCCCACTAAATGCCAACTCTGTTTCTATTTGATTGAGCTGATTTTGATCGCGGGTTACCACGACCTTTAGCCGATCAGCAATATCCCATATCGGTGTTTGCACCAAGCTTGCCAGCCACAAACTACTGACCGCACCATGCACAGGTGCTAGCCAACGCCTCTGGGCATTTTGGATAGGGAATAACTGCTGGTTAATAGGGTCAAAAGCGTCAGTCAAAGCAGTGATAGGCATAAAGGATAGGGTCAACGTTAAGAGTCAGAAAGCTATTATACGAATATTTTAGCAATTACCAAAATTTATGCCGTAACGGTTTGTCACTTAGTCTATTGCTTTGTCATCCGCCTGCTAATTATTTGACAACGGACTACTCTTTCTGACCACTGAGATTTATAGCCACCATAACAGGGTTGCGTGCTCATTTGACAAGGCTAGGTATTTTGTTAACATAGTTTGCTTTTTTACAAAAAAGTTCATATATCAACACAGGATGTTATATCTGCGCCTAAAAAAGTGCCCCTTCGCTAAAATCAGGATCTTTATTACCTATGAAAGAGCACAAAAAAATCCCCAAAGTTTTACTCGATAAATTCCAACGTAGGCTTTATACCACCAAGCATGAAGTTGGTGAAAACAATATTAATATTTTTGGGTTGGAGCTACATAACCCAGTGTTTTTTGTCACTGCTCTTGCGGTTATTGCCTTTGTATTATTCACCTTAATCCTTCCCGATGTCTCTAAATTATGGCTCAATGGTACTAAAAATTGGGTGGTAAATAGTTTTGATTGGTTCTTTATCAGCGCCGCCAACATCATGGTGGTATTCTGCCTGTTACTCATTGTCTCACCCTATGGCAATATTCGGATTGGCGGTGTTAATGCCAAACCCGACTTTAACCGACGTTCATGGTTGGCCATGCTGTTCGCGGCGGGTATGGGCATTGGCCTGATGTTTTGGAGCGTCGCTGAACCTTTAGCGTACGCCAGTGGCTGGGCGGGTACGCCGCTTGGTGTCGAAGCCGATAGCCCCGAAGCCTTTAGAGCAGCAATGGGCGCGACCATGTATCATTGGGGGCTACACCCATGGGCTGTGTATGCAGTAGTTGGCTTGTCATTGGCAATATTCGCCTATAACTTTCGTTTCCCTTTGACCATGCGCTCGGTATTTTATCCTCTACTAAAAGAAAAAACCTGGGGATGGCCGGGGCATATTATTGATGTGATGGCTGTATTGGCTACTATTTTTGGCTTAGCAACGTCTCTTGGTCTAGGCGCCCAACAAGCGGCGAGCGGATTGAACTACCTATTTGGCTGGGACTTTGCCGGCAATACCCTTGAGATGATCATCATTATATTGGTGACCGGTCTGGCAACCATATCTGTGGCACGCGGTATCGATGGCGGGGTGAAGTTTTTAAGTAATATCAATATGATCGTAGCGGCCTTGCTATTATTGTTTGTCTTTTTTGTCGGCGACTCCTTAGGATTACTCGTTAAAATAGGCGCAACAGCGGTTGATTATATCAGCTATATCATTCCCTTATCCAATCCTGTAGGTCGCAGCGACAGTAACTTCTTCCATACTTGGACTATATTTTATTGGGCTTGGTGGATCAGCTGGTCACCATTCGTAGGGATGTTTATTGCGCGTATTTCTAAAGGGCGTACGGTACGTGAATTTGTTATCTCGGTAATGCTAGCGCCTACTATCGTCACTATCGTTTGGATGACCGTATTTGGACAAACAGGCCTCAGTCAATATACCAATCAAATGGGTGAATTATCAGGTGGCATTAGCGATGCTTCGCTAACCTTGTTTCAGATGCTTGATAACTTGCCATTGGCTACCTTTACCTCATTGATTGCTGTTATTTTAGTGATGGTGTTTTTTGTGACCTCATCAGACTCAGGATCATTGGTCATCGATACTATCACGGCAGGCGGCAAGCTTGAATCACCGATGTCGCAGCGCGTATTTTGGGCGATTGCCGAAGGCTGTATTGCCATTGCCCTACTTTATGGTGGCGGTACTGAGGCGCTAACCACCATTCAAGCAGGCTCTGTTAGTACCGGTCTACCCTTCACCTTTCTGTTGATTATCATGTGTATCAGTCTATGGTTAGGGTTACGCCGTATTTACAAGGCTCGTGAACAGATGCTTTCAGAATTAGAAAAGTATTGATAGCAGAGTTTGAAAGTAGCTAGGTTTAGAAGTGGTCATATTTAAAAACGACTCTCTAAAAGCCTGCAAAAACTAGAAACTTATCAGTTATTTAAACGCAAAAATCCCAGCTTTTGACAGGCTGGGATTTTTTATTGGCTGTGTTTGTAGTGGTTTATTCTATAGGGCTAACAACATCCTTAAAAACCAAGTTTCGCTTCACCCTTATATTAAAGGTTTGTCGCTAGCGATAACACCATTATTGTCTGCGTAAACAAACATACCAGAGTTTAATACTAAATCACCAAAGCTGATTTCAATATCAGTCTGACCTTCATCGCGACGAGTCGATTTGCGCGGGATACAGCCTAATGCTATTACGCCAACATCCATCTGTGCCATATCATCGACATCACGAACACATCCATATACGACTACACCCGCCCAGCCATTATCAATGGCTGCTTGGGCAATCATGTCGCCTAACAGCGCGCAACGCATAGAGCCGCCACCATCGACGACCAAAATCTTGCCATTGCCGTCTTTATCTTTGCCATTGCTGTTTAGTAGTGATTTGACACGGCTGTTATCTTCAAAGCATTTAACCGTCACAATTTCACCGCAAAACTTGTCCTTGCCGCCAAAACTATAAAACGACTTACCTTCAATATTGGGCAAGCACACTTGTGATTCAGGATTGGCATCCAACAAATCACAAGTTACAAAGTTTTCTTTATTCATCGTTGTTGCTTCTGGCATGGTTAGACTCCTTGTCTTTAATTATGTTTTTAATCGTACTTTTAACTATGGAAACATCGTTCTTGATTAAGCTATTTAGTGGGTTAAGCCATTTCAAAACCTAGGCTCATTGATAGCTTAATGTTTTACTCGGGTCATCGCAAGCATCTGTTTATTTTCGATAATTTCAGTGGTTCTAATCATCGGTTCGGTACGATATTTACTGCGCTCATAAATGCTATGCGCGCTCATAGCCATGGCATTGGCAACACGTTTCGCAGAAATGGGGTGCAGTGAAAGCGACTCAGACACCAGCGGCGAGATAAGCTTAAAGGCTTTTTGACCCATACTTTCCAGTGGCCGACCTTTATGCTTACCCAATAATAATGAAGGGCGAAAAATGACTAGCTGTGCAAAATCTAACGCCATAATAGTACGTTCAGTTTCAGCTTTTACCCGATTGTATAAAAAGCGACTCTCGGCCTCGGCATTCATTGAGGACAATAAAAAGAAGTTTTCAACGCCTTTATCTTGGCACAATTTGGCAAAATTTACATTATAGTCGTGGTCTACTTTACGAAAAGCCTCATCACTACCCGCTTGTTTTTTTGTGGTGCCAAGGCAGCTAAAAGCATCCGTATTTCGATCAACACCAACATTTGCAAATATTTCAGCCAAGTTTTCAAAATCGTTCACCTGATAAAAGCGCATGCAGGCATTGATATAGCGTGGCGGTCGCCGTGCAATCACAATTAACGTATCATAAAGCTCACTAAGCTGCTTAACAAGATGCTGCCCTACCAGTCCTGTCGCGCCAATTACAATTGCTTTTCGCTGCATATCCTACCCATTTATATAGTGTTGGAGAACTTTACCAAGATGAGAAGAGGGGGTGTTAGAAAATCCTTGATTTAGTATCATACCTAAATTAACAGAAGACTGACGCTATTCTACAGAATTTATTGTAAAAGATTTTATCAGTAATGAGGCTTATTGAACCAACACTATTTTTTATAACTATAATGACAACCTGTTCGATAAAAAAAATACTGCGGGACTGGAAAGCTTTTATTTAAGACATAAATTTTGCAGCGTAGGCACAGCAAGCCAGAACAATCTATACCAGTCGCACGTCTAACATCATGTACCTATGTTATTTAGTATCAGCGTTATTTTAGTATCGACGATACAAAGAATGGCTCAATAAACACCCTAAAAAACAGTTATCCATATAGGGACACAACTTCTTTAAGCATTAATCATCAAATATATTGTTCTAAGCGCGATAATTTGCTAAGATAACCGGCTTTACACGTCAACGCTGTTTAATTATTCCAAACAGTTCTGGCGCTTGCGATGTTCCTATTGATATTAGATACTTTAATATTAGACATCGACATCATGTTTGACGAGACGGCTGCTCGTCACCGATGATTGTTAAACCCATTATTGTAATCAACATTCATATTTTTATCTGTCTTTATCAAGGAGATACGCGTGGCTAATACTGCACAAGCTCGTAAACGCGCCCGTCAAAACACCAAACGTCGTCAGGACTCTGCGTCACAACGCTCTATGGTTCGTACTTACTTAAAACGTGTTGACGCGGCTATCGCTGCTAAAGATTATGACGCGGCTACCGAAGCTTACAAAAAAGCGGTACCGGTTCTTGATCGTATGGCCGACAAAGGTATTATTCATAAGAATAAAGCTGCTCGTCGTAAGAGCCGCCTAAATAAAACAATCAAAGGCCTACAAGCTTAAGATTTGTATTGTTTGGACCCCATGATGCTTTGAGAGCATCATGACGAAAACCTTGTCACTGGTTCTAATACTGGGGCAAGGTTTTTTATGCCTGCTCAAAAATATCCCTTTCAGCACATAATAGAAAGATTTTATGTCCACTTAACCTCTGGTGGCAATAGCAACTTGTTAGGATGAAACCCAGCCGCGCGGTAACCATCCAACAAAGTATGAATCGGACGCACATAAACCTCACCGCGCCAGACAAAGTAGGCGCTGGCTTGTTCAAATGGCTTATCATCAAACCACAAAAACACTCCCTCCATCATCTTTGGCCAATCGTTCCAGTCAATCTCACTCACATCAAACATCACTGCTAAGAATGCAGACAACAAGGTATCATGGCTGACAGCCAACATGAGATGCCCGTCTTGCGGCTGATTTTGATAAAAAAGCGATAAAATATCAAGTCCCCCTTGATAGGCATTTTTAGTGCCTTCAAGATTGCCTTGTAAGAATCGATTAATAAAGTTGAGCACACCAATTTCTTTAAAGATTGGATTGGCTATATCAGGTTCGGTCACGAGGCTGCCAGGTTCGACCAGTAACGACTGATGCGCAATATCTCGACGCAGCCCTGCTCCTTCTTGCATCAACTGTGCAGTATCAATACAGCGCCCTATTGGGCTTGAGATACTATCGACATCGAGTGAATACGGCAGATGTCCTGATAACCAACGGCCCCAAGATTTTGCCAGCACACGACCTCTAGGCGTCAGTGGCAACTGATAACTGGCAAAGCCATTACCATCAGAACGCTCACGTAGAGAGTGCCTAGTAAATAAAATAAGGCGCTTATCTTTAGGCAATAAACTGACCGAAGAAATCATGCTATCAGGCAGGTGAGAAGGTGCTGGCGCACTTGGGATGTGATTCCCAAGCCTCTCAACAGATGGCTTTGATAATGGGTTATTAGAAGTTTTACTCATGACACAAGACTAGCAGATTTTCTGAGAGTAATGAACTAAATATAAATTCAGTTGCAATATAAGCAAGCTGAATGGAAGACACGCTCTAATAGCAGAGAAATTGAGGCACGTCCTCAAAAAGTCCCCTATTCGCCAATATCAATCACTCTATCCCATGCAAACGCTAATGCCGTACTGCTAACCTCATTGGGGTAAGCACGTGGATTGACGATCACGCGTGTCTTATTAATCTGATAATCAAATGCTTCGTGGGTATGACCATGTACCCATAATATTGGTGCCCAATCTTCATGCATCCATGCAGAAAAATCACTGACAAAAGCAGCATTACTCGGTAAGTCAGCAAATTTCTCAGATACAGATAACGGGCTAATACTATGATGACTCATGACTACAGTTTTTTTGCCCAACTCTTTAGCGGTTATTAATGCTTGTTTTAACCAATGACGGTGCTTAGCATGAATCTGCATAGATACTTCAGGTGAAAATAACTCGCTACCAGCATAGATTTGCTTATAGTCACGCATAAACCGCGTAACAACTGCCATAGTGTCTTCATTAGCTTGATACTGATAGTCCGTCCAAAGTGTACAGCCTAAGATTCTTACTTCGCCAATATCAATATGCTGGCACTGCAAAACGCGAACGCCAGTTTTTGATTCAGCATTATAATTGTCCCAAGTCGCCAGCTTTTTATCGAAATGTAGCACATCTTCATTGAAATACTCATGGTTGCCAGCAATGGTGATAAGAGGGACTTGTAAGCGCTCTGCTTGCTCTTGTAGCCACGGCATACCACTATCACTATTGGCAGTGTCTCCCGCCACTAGCACGATATCTGCGTCGGTTTTGGGGATGTGTCCCATCGGATGTGACTGACGCGCATAACTATCAATATGTAAGTCACTCAAAATCTGTAATTTCATATGATCCAATATTCTTAAATAAACCCAAATAGTTTAGCACCTTTTCACCTACCCGCAAAAACTAAAAAAGACAGCGGCTTAGGCTGTCTTTTTTAGTTTTTCTGGCGCATTATAAAGTATTAAATACCTTTAAGTATCGTCTGCAATTTAGCCGCAGGATCTGCAGCTTGAGTAATTGAACGCCCAATCACCAGATAATCAGAACCATCACTTAATGCCTGTTTTGGAGTACAAATGCGCTTTTGGTCATCTGTATTGTCATCAGGCAAGCGTATACCTGGGGTCACCAGTTTAAAATCATCACCGCACAATTTCTTAAGCGTTTTTGCCTCTTGTGCTGAGCACACCACGCCATCAAGACCTGCTTGCTTAGTCAATTGAGCTAAGCGGCTCACTTGTGCATCCAGACCGTCAGTGATACCCGTTTGCATGAGTGCTTCGTTATCCATAGAAGTCAATACGGTGACTGCGATCAACAGTGTTTCAAAGTTTCCATCTAACAAACGCTGCTTTGCTAATGACATCGCATCGTAGCCGGCGCTTGCATGGACATTTACCATCCATACTCCCAGCTCAGCAGCTGCTAATACTGCTTGCGCTGTGGTATTCGGGATATCATGGAACTTTAAATCTAAAAACACCTCAAACCGACGCTGATGTAATGCTTTGATTATGTCAGGGCCACAGCGGGTAAAGAGCTCTTTACCTACTTTTAATCGGCATAACGCCGGATCTAATTGGTCAGCGAGTGCTAGAGAGTCATCCTTAGTCATATTGTCTAATGCGACGATGACTGGAGAGCTAATTGTGTTGTTCATGGTTATGCCACTTTATATCAGGTTTATCACATAATTATAAGACGATTTATCAGCAACAGATTGACTATTTACCCAATCAATAATCTCGCTTTTTCTTGGTTAAGCTTGCACCTTCGTCATTATTATCTGCTATGCCATTCTGTACGTTTTCAGCCGTGGCGCCATAGACGGCTTCGTCTACTGTTGGCGAATTCGCTTGACGATCAATAACGACATTGGCTTGGTTTATCTGTTCTTGCAAATTGGCGTTCGCCTTTTGTAAACGCGAAATTTCCCACTTGTTTTGTAAAACACGGAAAATGAGCAACGCTAATAAAATACCAATGACGATGCCAAGTATCAGGCAGAGGATCAGTAGCAACCCTAAGTTCATCGTCGGTGCTTGCGAAAACAGCAAATTCACGCCGACTTCCGTATTATTTGCCAATACCAAACCCAGAGAATAAGCAAAGCTCAAAAACAGTAATACAAATAGTAAAAAGCGCATGAGACGTATACCTCGGTTTGAAATATTATTAATCTTTTAAGAGCAGGACGGTCACAAAGATAGCTGACAAATCATTTCATAGAGCACGCTTACTCACTCTATGATTTATGGCTACACTAGCTATTTGCAACGGTATCATTGACTGCTTCGCGTAGCGCTTTACCCGGCTTAAAATGTGGGATAGCCTTGGCGGGTACGGGGACGCTTTCCCCTGTTTTAGGGTTACGCCCTAAACGAGCACGGCGATGATGGAGACAAAAACTCCCAAACCCACGCACTTCTACCCGACCATCATTGGCTAAAGTATGGGTCATCAAATTTAATATTTCACGCACTGCATCATCGACAACGGTATCCGTTATGTTGTCACAGTTCGCACTCAAATTACTAATAAATTCGGACTTATTAATCGCTTGCTGCATTATTACGCTTGCCTTGTTGATTGATGGATAAGATCATTTTGAGTCCAAACCACATAAATTATGCTAACAGCGGTAAGTTTACTCGTTAAGCCAATTATTAACTTATAATGATTCAAATTCAGGTGTACATCTCGTTACTCGATGTTGTAAATGATAGCGGATATTAGTGTAAATGGAAATAAGAGTTTACCCATTTGGGCAAAACCCTAATAGCAATATCAAAATTCACTCATAAAAAAAAGCGACCGGGGTCGCTTTTTTTATATTACTTTTATATCAATAACTTACTGCATTTGTTCTTTGATCAAGTCACCAATGGTTTTTGGCTGTGCATCAGAACCTGCAGCTGGAGTAGTACCTGCGCCGCCTAGATCTTTAATCGCTTGACGCTCTTCAGCTTCGTCTTTCGCTTTGATAGACAAGTTGATGTTGCGTGTTTTACGATCAACACTGATGATCTTAGCTTCAACGTCATCACCAACGCTTAGATGCTTAGTTGCATCTTCAACGCGGTCACGTTGGATCTCAGAGGCACGTAGATACGCTTCAACTTCATCAGCAAGCTCAATAGTAGCACCTTTAGCGTCTACTTCTTTTACTTTACCATTAACGATAGCACCACGGTCGTTACCGACTAGGTATTCGTTGAATGGATCAGAGCTTAACTGCTTCACGCCTAGGCTAATACGGTTTGCTTCTGCATCTACAGACAATACCATTGCTTCAACGGTGTCGCCTTTGTTGTAGTTACGGATAGCGTCTTCGCCAGTTTCGTTCCAAGAGATATCAGACAGATGTACAAGACCATCAATACCACCATCTAGACCGATAAAGATACCGAAATCAGTGATTGATTTGATCGTACCAGTGATTTTATCACCGCGCTCATGTTTCTTATCAAACTCATCCCATGGATTGGCTAGAGTCTGTTTGATACCCAAGCTAATACGGCGACGCTCTTCGTCGATATCAAGAATCATTACTTCAACTTCATCACCCACTTGAACTACTTTTGATGGGTGGATGTTTTTGTTGGTATGATCCATTTCTGATACGTGTACTAGACCTTCGATACCTTCAGAAATTTCAGCGAAGCAACCATAATCAGTTAGGTTAGTAACGCGTGCTTTAACCACACTACCTACTGGGTATGTGCCGCCAACGTTATCCCAAGGATCAGTACCAAGTTGTTTTAGACCTAGGCTAACGCGGTTACGCTCACGGTCAAACTTCAATACTTTAACTTTTAGGTCTTGACCAACTTCAACCACCTCAGATGGGTGCTTGATACGACGCCATGCCATGTCAGTGATGTGCAATAGACCATCAATACCGCCAAGGTCAACGAACGCACCGTAATCAGTTAGATTCTTAACGATACCTTCGATCTCGATACCTTCTTCAAGCTTGTTCAGTAGCTCTTCGCGCTCAGCTGAGTTTTCAGCTTCCATAACAGCGCGGCGGCTTACCACAACGTTATTACGCTTTTGGTCAAGCTTGATAACTTTGAACTCTAGCTCTTTACCTTCAAGATGCGTCGTATCACGAATAGGACGTACATCTACTAATGAACCTGGTAAAAACGCACGTACTGAACCGATATCTACAGTGAAACCGCCTTTAACTTTGCTTGAGATAATACCTTTTACGATCTCATCATTGTCAGAGATTTTTTCAAGGATATTCCAGGTCTCAACACGTTTGGCTTTTTCGCGTGACAGTAAGGTTTGACCCATACCGTTATCAACCGCTTCAACCACGACATCAACGCTATCGCCAACTTCAACTTCAAGTTCGCCTTCTTCGCTTAAAAACTCTTCACGAGCGACGATACCTTCAGATTTAAGACCAGTATCTACTGTGATCCAATCGTTATCGATGGCCACAACAGCACCTGTAATAACCGAGCCACGCTCGATATCCAGACCCTGCTCTTCAATGCTCGCTTCAAATAGTTCAGCAAATGATTCCATTATGTCTACCTTTGTATAGCCGTATCCTGTCCAGCACAGTACGGATCAAATTTATGACTGCATAAAACGAGAATACTGGTTTTATATCTTATGCAATCATATATAAAAACGATTGTTGGTAATAAGCAAATGGTTCAGAAAACTCACTAGCAACAATGGTTTTACATCAAAAAATTTTATATTCTTAATCTTTATACTTTTTAAACAGAGCCTTTTAGATAGCATCTTTGATGCCTACCTAAAGACTATCAAACTATTACTACTATAATATTATACTAAAACCCATCCTCATTGTAAGCTTTTTAGTGCTTACTATGTTGTTTTTATTAACTATTAAAACAAATACCTTTCGCCTGACAGTGCCTTTTAACTTGCTCATAGACAGTATCAGCATCTAATGTTGAGCTATCAAGTAGCAAAGCATCTTTTGCAGGTTTAGAAGGTGACGTCTGACGATTTTCGTCACGATCATCACGGGCTTTAATGGTTGATAAAATTGCCTGATAATTAGCCTGTTGACCTGCTTTTATTAATTGTAATACACGACGTTCAGCACGTGCTTGGGCGCTGGCAGTCAAAAACACTTTAACATCAGCATCTGGAAACACTACCGTACCCATATCACGACCATCAGCAACCAACCCTGAGCGCGTTGCCATATCTTGCTGCAAAGCTAACAGCGCTTGTCGTACTGTTGGATAAACTGCCACCTGTGACGCATAACCGCCAACGGTTTCGTTGCGAACTTGCTCACCGACTGCTTCACCATTCACAACGATATCGACACGCCCTGAATCAGTATTAGGCTCAAATACAATCTGCAAGCTTTGAGTCAATTCTAATAGCGCCGCTTCGTCAATTGTTTGGCTAGCATCTGCTGTAATCAACCCCGCTTCAAACGCCTTGAGTCCGACAATACGGTATAACGCCCCTGAGTCTAGCAACTGATATCCTAAGGTCTGTGCTAAACGCCACGTGACTGTGCCTTTGCCTGCACCACTTGGGCCGTCAATACAGATAACAGGGTAACGCACTATTTGAGCCTGGCGGTCATCGTCACTATTAAGTGTAGAGCGATCAGTAGTAGAGACAGTCATAATACTCACTTAATAGTAGGCGATACTTGTATGGCTTTTTGCATATTAATAACAAAGCAATATTTACTTATATATCAAACATTTGACAGCAACTTAACCACTTCACCATCAAATAGGGCAATATTATAGCAAAGAAACCTGCCTATCACTAGCAGCAAGACTGATATCATTGTTAATGAGGCATACTGGCTTTATTTTTTGCCACTTTTCGGCGCTCACGAAAAAACGTTCTGAGCATCTGGCTGCTATGCTCGCCGCACAAGCCCTTATGTACTTCGATAGTATGATTATAAAAAGGTTGCTCAGGCAGATTCAGTTGACTGCCAACCATGCCAGCGCGCGGCTCACTCGCTGCATAGATTAACCTATCAACTCTTGCATGAATCAGTGCACCTATGCACATGGTACAAGGCTCCAAGGTCACATATAGGGTCGTCTGTAGCGGCAAGCGATAGTTTTTTAGACGTGCGCAGGCATCTCGCAGCGCCACAATTTCGGCATGAGCCGTTGCATCATGGCGACCAATTGGCTCATTAAAGCCTTGGCCAATGACTTGCTGCTGATGCACCAGTATCGCTCCTACAGGAACTTCCCCATACTTAGCGCCCTTTTTAGCCAGTTTCAGCGCTTGTTGCATCCATTTAACATCGTCAACCGACCAGAATGTACTGGTTTTAAGCTGCTCGCTTATGAACGTTCCATCGATGGATAAGCTATCTGATAAATAATAAGGCGGCAATTGGTGATGTAGAGAATTTATCATTTATTGCGGTAACTGCCAATCGATGGGTGTTTGACCATACTGTTTTAGATAATCATTGGTTTTAGAGAATGGTTTAGAGCCAAAGAAACCACCACGGTTGGCAGCTAATGGCGATGGGTGTACCGCAGTCAGAATTAAGTGTTTATCAGTATTGATATACTTGCCTTTTTTCTGCGCTTTACTGCCCCACAGAATAAATACGGTATGCTCTGTTTGCTCATTAACCACATCAATCACCGCATCGGTAAACTGCTCCCAACCTTTATTTTGATGGCTGTTTGGCTCGCCTTCTTTTACCGTCAATGAGCTGTTTAATAGCAAAACGCCTTGCTCTGCCCAATAGGTCAAATCACCATGTGCTGAATAGCTAGTGTCAATATCATCTGCCATCTCTTTCAATAAGTTGTTAAGAGACGGTGGCTTTGGGATCGCTTTGGGTACAGAAAAGGATAAGCCCATTGCTTGCCCTGGACGATGATAAGGGTCTTGTCCCAAAATGACGACCTTGACCTGAGATAAGGGGGTCAGATTAAAGGCATTAAACATCAGCGGCGCTGGTGGATAAATACTGTCATCTGATTGGTACACTTCTTTTAAAAATGCCCGCAGGCTATCCATATTATCAGAGGTCAATTCTTCCGCTAACGCTTCTTTCCAGTCTTCTGGCAAGCGCACATTGTCTAAAATCACTTGCTTTTGCGCTTGTGTCTTTGCTGGCTGTTCATCGAACAATTCCATAATATGTCCTGTTTTATTTGTTATAGGAGAAGAGAATATCTTATATTAGTACATCACGACTCATCTTAAAACGAATGGTAGCAATAAAAAAACGGCTACCGTAATAATAGGATAACCGTTTTTATAACACATAGGCTAAAAATTAGCTGGCTAATGATTCAGAGTCTGGCTGGGGCTCGTGAGTTTCAACGACCGTCAAGACAATACGACTGTCCGCTGATCCTTTATCAGAAGCCTTATAATCCGTCTTGCCACTATTTTTCTCAAGCTTAACAGACTCACCGTCTTGCTCATTTGCTTCTTCAGGCTCCAAGGTTAAATGCACAACGCCACCATTAACCAAGTCACCAAATAAAATCATACCGGCCAATGGCTTTTTGATTTCATCTTGAATCAAACGCTGCATTGGACGTGCGCCCATTAGACGGTCATAACCTTTTTCAGCCAAGTAATCACGGACATCATCATCGATCTCTAAGGTCACTTGCTTATCATCTAGCTGGACTTGTAGCTCAACCAAGAATTTATCGACTACAGATACAACGACTGACGTATCAAGAGGATTAAACTGGATAATCGCATCGAGACGGTTACGGAATTCAGGGGTAAAGACACGTTTGAGCGATTCAGTATTGTCACGGCTATGATCTTGCTGAGTAAAGCCCATAGACGAGCGGCTGATACTCTCAGCACCGACGTTGGTGGTCATAATGACAATCACTTGCTTAAAGACAGCAACCCGACCATTATTATCGGTCAACGTACCGTGGTCCATCACTTGTAGCAACAAGTTAAAGACATCGGGATGCGCTTTTTCGATTTCATCAAACAATACGACACAATGTGGATGCTGATTGATTTTTTCGGTCAACAAACCACCTTGATCATAGCCAACATAGCCTGGGGGTGCACCAATCAAACGTGAAGCAGTATGCGCTTCCATATACTCTGACATGTCAAAGCGTACTAGCTCAACGCCCAGTAGGTTTGCCAACTGACGTGAAACTTCTGTTTTACCCACGCCTGTAGGCCCAGCAAACATAAATGAACCGATAGGCTTATCTGGTGCTTTTAGACCCGCACGCGATAGCTTAATCGCATCGGCTAAAGTTTCAATTGCCTCATCTTGACCAAACACTAAATGTTTAAGATCACGATCTAAGTGTTCAAGAATGCTCTTATCATCACTCGATACTGATTTGGGTGGAATACGCGCAAGCTTGGCAACAATCGCTTCAATGTCTGCCACATCGATTTTCATCGGTGGTTTCTTTTTGGTTTTCGACACTTTTGACTTATCATCTGACTCACTATCTAACTTGGCACGGTCATCGGCTTTTGCCGTATTGGCCTCATCCCGCATCTCGTTATCAATAGCTTCATTACCTACAGTGCTATCAGCATTATCGCTATCAACACCTTCTTCGTCAGCATCAATCTGTGTATCAAAATCTTGCTCTAAATCAGCAATAAAGCTTTGTTCTGCATCGATATCATCCGCATCAGGAATCACGCCTAAGCGCTTATAAGCACCCGCTTCATCAATGACATCAATCGCCTTGTCTGGTAAAAAGCGCTCATGAATATGTTTGGCTGATAATTGAACGGCAGTTACCAAGGCCTCATCAGTATATTCAACATTATGGAACTCTTCGTAACGTGGTTTGAGACCGCGTAAAATATCGATGCTGTCATCGACACTAGGTTCTTTGACATCAATTTTCTGGAAACGGCGTGACAATGCATGATCTTTTTCAAAAACCTGACGATACTCGGTAAATGTCGTAGAACCAATACAACGCAGCTCGCCATTAGCAAGTGCGGGCTTAATCAAGTTTGATACATCCATATTACTACTCATCGACGACCCTGCGCCAATAATCATATGAATCTCATCAATGAACAAAATTGCATTGGGCTTTTTCTTGAGTGCATCGAGCAGTGATTTCATGCGTTTTTCAAAATCACCACGATACTTAGTGCCAGCAATCAACGAACCAATATCAAGACTATAAATCACACAGCCATTCAGCGGCTTTGGTGCTTTTTCATTGATAATCAACCATGCTAGACCTTCAGCGATTGAAGTCTTACCCACACCAGGCTCACCGACCAACAACGGATTGTTTTTGCGGCGGCGACACAGAACTTGTGCAGCGCGCTCAATTTCAGGACCGCGGCCGATCAATGGGTCGGTTTTGCCTTCAGCCGCGCGCTGATTTAAGTTGGTTGCAAACTCGACTAATGGGTCTTTACTGGTTTTTTCTGAGGCACTGCGGCGCTCACCCGTCATAGAAACTCGTGGCTCAGATGATTCGTCTTTATCTTGACCATGTGATAGATATTGGGTCAGCTCAAGGCGGCTAATGCCCTGCTTTTTAAGCAAATAAACCGCATAAGTATCATGCTCTGAAAACATAGAGACCAAAATATCTGAACCTTCGACGAGGCGACCACCACCAATAGACTGTACATGGAAAATAGCGCGTTGCAGGATACGATCAAAGCTTTGGGTTGGCTGCGGCGACTGCTCTGTATCTACGTCGACTGTTGGTGTGTGCTTGTTGATATAGGCCTCAAGCTCGCTACGCAGCGTTGAAACATTAGCATTACAGGCAGTCAATGTATTTGCCGCATGGGTGTTTTCTAATAAGGCCAGTAATAGATGTTCAACAGTGAGATACTCATGCGATTTTTGACGCGCAAGTGTCATTGCTAAACGTAAAGAAACTTCAAGATGACGACTTAACATAACGACTTCCTACGGTTATACCTATCTTTATAATTGATAGCTTTATGAATGAGTTAGTAAGTAAATCAGGGCGATAGATGGATTGTTCAAGGGCAATAATTTATTATTAAGAGACATTACTAAATGACCACATCCATGACTTGAGTGTTGTTTTCAGCTTTTCTTTATCTCAACACGATACTTGAGAAGAGTCAATCTATTAACGCAGTCTAAAATGTATCAAAGCATGCTGCTTATCGATAAGCACAGAAATAACAGTATATTAGGGCTGGGCAAATAAAAGAGAGGTTGGCAGTAAAATAATGAACGAAGATATAGATGATAGACAACACACGCTTCAAACAACTATTTGACGGTGTAGTATAATATGTGGGGCTTCTTTGTAGAAAAATCAAGGTTGAAACAATAACCATCGACATCGTTTAAGAGAAGTTTTTTAGGCAATTATTGGCTAAAAATATCTGCCAGGCTCACGCTATAAGGGTGATATTCATAACATATGCAGACGGTTTGAAAGGGTAAAACAGAGAAAGCTGTAAAGCAGAAGAATTAAAAATCGAGCCTAGAACCTAGCATTACAATCAAGAAAACCTCATAATCAAGAAGACCCTGCTACTCACCTTGGTGTGGTTCTATTTGAGTTAATAATGGATAGCCTTCACGATGAGCCAGACTGTTTACTTTCTTGGCTTTGGTTTCCGCAATATCCTTAGGATAAATACCCGCAATACCCTTATTGCTATGATGAATCGTCAACATAATCTCAACCGCAGAATCCATACTATGACGGAATTCTGACTGTAAAATATAGACGACAAACTCCATCGGCGTATAGTTATCATTGTACATAATAACGGCATACATTGGCGGCTTGGCCACTTCTGGCTCTGCCACCAATACATCTGCTTGTGGCGACGTTTCGCCATCTGTATCACCGTCTTGCGCACGGTGAGCAGGCATATTTGGGAAGTGCCAATCAGATACGGCTGGCATCGCTTGTAGGTTTTTTTGTTTTATCATAGTTAGAATACAAATTAATAAGTATATTTATAATAGGATAAAGCGCTATTAAAATAGATTGGCAGAAATAATACTAAGATTGGTTGGACATCGCGGTTCTAGATCATCAAAAGCTATAGACTGTCAGAGCCAACAACCATTAAAACGACTAAGGCGCAATCGGGCTTTCATCGACTTCTGGTAAGTCTAAAAGCGAGAGCGGCATATTATCAACTCGATCACCGAGTTTCCAATCATACAGCTGTTCTATCTTTTTCCCACCAGCTTGCAAGCTGATTTTTGCTTGTAGCGGCTTAAAGCCTGACGGCATCGTAAAGCGGCCGCGAATACGGACGATACCTTCAATCGTATAAGAGGAAGGATCTAGCGGTACTTCTACAAAATCATCATCGTTGAGCAATGTTAGTACTGGTGTTAGGCGCTTGGCTTTACCATCTTCACTAAGCATCGCAATATCAAAACCATATTCGAACGCATTTTCAGGCAAGGGTTGAATTTTGGCACCCAATATATGTAATGGCATACCACCCTTTTCACTCAGAAATTCAGCATATAGCTCATTGAGCTGTGAGACTTGTTTGTTTTCCACTGTCAGTTCTTGCTGATTTTCACGAAGCTCATCCAGATTCGCCAAACTAATGGCCAGCTCTTGTTTAGCAGTGCTGGCTTGATTAGTCGCGATTTTATTACTGATCCGTAAGTCCTCAAGCTCTTGGACGGCCTCGCTACTATTAATCATTGCTTGCTTGGTTTCGGTTTCTATGGAATGAAATCCGCGCTGATAGCCGATTTTATGTCCAAATATCAACCCCACCACTGCGGTCACTAATATGGCCACAACAAACAGTGCCAATACCAGCGTAGACGCCCCTCGTTGTGTGCTACTAATATTATTGACTAAGCGATCACATTCTTTAGGAGAATACAGTCTACGTCCCACATTATCTGGAACAGAAGCCTGACACGATAAACGTGCTGGCCGTGAGCAAAAGCGTAGTACGAGCTTAACACGCATCTAGACAGTATCTCTTAACAGGAAGGGCAAGTTATTATAGCGGAATTCATAATCAATACCTAGCGCCATAAATATGAAGGATTTTTTCCTTAGTAAATCTCTCTTAAGGAACGATAGGCGCAAAATTTAGCCCCATTGATTCATCGAAACCAAACATTACATTCATATTCTGCACTGCTTGTCCCGCTGCCCCTTTCACCAAATTGTCTTGAACAACGATAACCGTCAGCTCAGCGCGTTCATTGTCTTGATGAACAGCAATACGCAACCGATTACTGGCCCGCACGCTGCGCGTATCTGGGTAGATACCCTTTGGCATCACATCAACGAACAGCTCTGACCTATAGGCATTTTCAAACGCTTGCTGCCAATCAATAGCAGCCCCAGCATCCGTTAGCTCCATATGAATAGAGCTAAGCATGCCACGTATCATCGGCACCAGATGCGGTAAAAAACGAATACGATGGGTGAATTTACTATCCAATAACTGCGCAACGCCTTGCTCAATTTCGGGCAGGTGCCGATGGCCTTCAACGCTATATGCTTTGAAATTGTCTGTGGATTCAGCATAATTAAGTGCAAGCTTGGCTTGACGTCCAGCACCAGAAACACCAGATTTTGCATCGATAACGATACGCGATTCAACAAGCTGTACGGCTTGTTTATTTTGCGCCTCTATAATCGGTTTTAAGCCCAAAATAGCAGTGGTTGGATAACAACCAGGGTTACCAACGACTAAAGCATCAGCAAGCTTATCACGATTGATTTCAGGTAAACCATATACAGCTGTTTTTAGCAGCTCAGGACAAGCATGTGACTGTTGATACCAGTGCTCAAAATCCGTCAATGATTGCAGACGAAAATCAGCAGCAAGATCAATGACTTTGACGCCTGCTTGCGTCAGCGCTTCAGCCTGCTTCATTGCCACGCCATGCGGTGTCGCAAAAAACACCACATCGCACTTTTGCAGCGCTGCAAGCGTATCATCACCCAAGTCGCTAAAAACAATATCTGAGATACCGCGTAAGCTTGGAAATATCTCATCAGCTCGTGTACCCGCTTCACTACGCGAGGTTAGCAAATCAATAGATACCTCAGGATGAGCAGATAATAAGCGAATGAGCTCAATACCTGTATAACCTGTGCCACCGACAATCGCTGCTGAAATCATAAGACATCCTTTTTTCTGTTACTTAGTAAACATCTGGCTTTATAGATTATAAGCTTTAGATTTTATAATCATGTACCGCATCGATAAATACTTTGGCATTATCAGGGTTGACCCACTGGGTAATACCATGACCTAAGTTTGCGATGTAGCCAGTCTTTTCGCCATTCGCATAAGCGCTATCGAGCATCGCGTTTACTTCAGCACGGATAGTCGCAGGTGAACCATATAAAGTCGCTGGATCCAAGTTACCTTGAATGGCTTTGCTACTTTGTAGTTTTTTATGTTGTTTGGTCAATTGGCGCTGACTTTCTGTCAATACTTGGCGGGCACGATCGATCGGCATTGTCCAGTCTAGACCCAAAACGTCTGCTTCACTATCCGCTTGCACATCTAACCAAACGCCACCACCTTTGGTAAATAATACCACCGGTATTTCAGGATGACGTACTTTTAGCTCAGCGACAATACGCTTGTTATAAGCGTGAGAGAAATCGATAAACTGACGATGGGCTAACGCGCCGCCCCAGCTATCAAATATCTGTAATATTTGAGCACCAGCAACCACTTGCGCATCCAAATAATCAATGACAGACGTTGCTAATTTATCTAGTAATTGATGTAAAAACTCAGGATTGCTATATAAGAAGCCTTTAGTATAACGATAGTCTTTTGAGCTGCCACCTTCAATCATATAAGTGGCGAGTGTCCACGGACTACCAGAAAAACCAAATAGCGGTACCTGTCCATTTAGCGCGGTACGAATGCTGGTCACCGCACGCATGACATAATCAAGAGAGTCATTGACATCCAGCACAGGCAATCTATCCAAATCTGCTTGCTTACGAATAGGATGCTTAAACTTCGGTCCTTCCCCAGTTTCAAAATATAAGCCCAACCCCATAGCATCAGGAATGGTCAAAATATCACTGAATAAAATAGCCGCGTCCAAATCCATACGACGTAACGGCTGCAAAGTCACTTCAGTGGCACGTGCGGTATCTTTACACAGACTCATAAAATCACCTGCTTCAGCGCGAGTGGCTTTATACTCTGGTAAATAACGACCCGCTTGACGCATCATCCATACAGGCGTGGTATCTATTGGCTCAAAGCGGAGTGCCCGTAGCAATCTGTCGTTTTTTAGAGGCGCAAAGTTCTGCTCAAGCGCACTATTATTGTCTGAAGCACTCATGTACAAATCTCCAAAGCAGCACTGTATTTAATAAATATATAAACAGTACCGGATAAAATAAATTGAATAAGGGAATACTAAACGCTAATAACTTATAGGCCGCGACAGCTAAACTTTATGTTAACTGTCATTGACCAAATAAAACTTGAGACTAGGTAAAGGTATGTCGTTAGGGCATATCCTCACTCTGAACGAAGCCAGCTAAATGGGCTAAAAATGAGGACACACCCTAGTATTATACCGTTAACGCTAAATTATCTCGGTGTACCATGACCACACGCTCTTCATTACTGCCAAGGATTTTATCGAACTGCTCGGTACGCTCACGCGCAACGCGCGACGCATCACGAGAGGAGAAATTAACCTGACCGACCGCTAAACGCTCACCCGTATCTTGATGAATAATTTCTACCACATCACCTTCATCAAAATTACCGCGTACATCTACTACGCCGACTGGTAACAAGCTTTTGTTGTGTTCAGCCACCGCTTTAGCAGCCCCTGCATCCACAATAAGCGCGCCTTCCATGCGCAGATGCGCAGCGATCCACTGTTTGCGGGCGATTATTTTGTCTTCATCATTGGTTGTGAGCAACGTCCCGACCGCTTCACCTGATACCACACGAGTGATGACATCTTCGATAGCACCACTGACGATGACTGTTGGACAGCCGCCCATAGCAGCGAGGCGACCAGCACGGATTTTGGTCAGCATACCGCCGCGACCAAGCTTACCGCCGTCGCCTGCAATATCAAATAAATAGTCTTCCATCGCCCGTTCTTGACGAATCATTTTGGCATTAGGGTCGTTGCGAGGGTCCCCTGTAAACACACCTTCTTGATCGGTTAAGATAATGTATAAGTCAGCATTAACCATCGCTGCTACCATCGCGCCTAAGGTGTCATTGTCGCCAAACTTAATCTCATCGATAGTGATGGTGTCATTTTCATTAATCACTGGCAGTACATGCCATTCTAACAGCTGAGTTAACGCACTGGTGGTATTCAAGTAACGGCTGCGGTTAGATAAGTCGTCATGGGTGAGTAACAACTGCGAGCTTTGAATACCGTGCTGAATAAGTGCTGACCACCACGTCTCAATCAAGCCCATCTGGCCGATAGAGGCACAAGCCTGTAGAGCAGCCAACTTCTTCGGTCGCTCATCTAAGTTCATACGTACCACGCCTTCAGCGACTGAACCGGAGGATACTAATAGTACTTCAACCCCTTGCTTATGCAGCTCTGCAATCTGTTTTGCCCACCCATAAATGGCAGTTCGATCCAGCCCTCGGCCGTTATTGGTTAGTAACGATGAGCCAATCTTGACAATAACGCGCTGAATATCAAAGTTACGAGTTTGCTTAACAAACCTTGCTTCTTCTGTCGTGTTCTCTATGTCAACTGCCATATAAACTCCTGTTGCTAATGTAAATTGATTAAGGGGATTAATTTAAAAATACGCACAAGCATCTATCAACTTAAGGGACGTAAACCACTTCAACGCCATCTTCATCATCATCACGATCATCATCTAGACTGGCGTCGTCGGTTAAGTCTAACCCTTCGCGTTGTGCTTTGCGAGCCGCACGATAGGCTTCACGCTGTGCTTCAGTATTAAGACGCACTTCTGCTTCTAAACGTTCAAAGCGTTCTTGTTGTGCTTCAGCGAAAATAGGATCTTCTAATTCACGTTCGCGTTCAAGTTCAATTTCGTTCATCAAATGATATTTGACCGCGTCGACGCCTTCGCCTGTCAGGGTTGCGGTGCGAAAGACAATACCTGTCCAGCCAAGTTCCGCGACAATATGGGTACAAAGTGCATTCAAATCTTCGTCAGCGACCTGATCGATTTTATTTAATACTAAAATCTGTGGCAAGTTGGCCAACTCAGGTGAAAAACGCTCAAGCTCATTTAAAATAACGCGGGCATTTTCTACTGGATCGCTGCCATCGACAGGTTTTACATCGACTAAGTGTAACAGACGGCGAGTACGAGCGACATGCTTTAAGAAGCGAATGCCCAGTCCAGCCCCTTCTGATGCGCCTTCAATTAGTCCAGGAATATCAGCCATAACAAATGAGCGATGGCGACCGATATCGACCACTCCTAAATTAGGTACTAGGGTAGTAAATGGATAGTCGGCAACTTTTGGCTTAGCCGCAGAAACTTGGCGGATAAAGGTAGATTTACCCGCATTTGGCAAACCAACCAAACCCACGTCAGCTACTACTTTTAGCTCAAACTTAAGAATCTTTATTTCACCTTCAAACCCTGATGTGGCTTTGCGTGGTGCCTGATTGGTAGAGCTTTTAAAGTGAGTGTTACCCAGACCACCATCACCACCTTTGGCAATCAGTAATGTCTGATCAATCTCAATCAAATCACCCAAGACTTCATCTGTTTCAGTATCAACCACGGTCGTACCAATAGGTACCGATAAGTAAATATCATCAGAGGCTTTACCTGAACAGTTCTTACTATGACCGTTCTCACCGCGCATCGCGTCATAGCGGCGCGTATAGCGATAGTCAACTAAGGTGTTGGTGTTATCATCTGCAATGACGTACACATCACCGCCACTACCACCATCACCACCATCGGGGCCACCGCGCGGGACGTACTTTTCTCGGCGAAAACTGGCGATTCCGTTACCACCGTCACCTGCTTTTACCGTTACGACGGCTTCATCAATAAATCGCATTTCTTACGTTCCTTTATTTACACTCTGGTTTATAAGCCATAATTGAGATCATCGACCGCGTTTTAAGCCTATAGTTATCTTTTAAATAGCTATCTTTTAAAAATCTTAAAGATTTATCTCTATATTTTATTGCATCATTGCTTTCATGATGACAATAACACCCGATAACCAATCGGACTATCGGGTGCTGTCTATCCTAACTTTAAACTGTATTACTTTCAAAATCACATTTATCTATAAATGCTGTAACTGACCTTTAAGAATTGGCTCTTAAGAAATAACTCTTTTCATAAGAGTACGGTTAAAAAGTCGATACGGCTTTATAGAAGTTTTAAGCTGGAATCTGAGTATAACTGATACCGGCCATTTGCGTCGCCAAACGCAATACTTGTGTACTATAGCCTACTTCGTTGTCATACCAAATATAAACAATAGCATGATTATCAGTCAAAATAGTGGCTTGTGCGTCTACGATACCCACATGAGTGTCGCCGACAAAATCGGTTGATACCGCTTCTGTAGAATCGGTATATGCAATTTGTGTTTGCCACTGGCTGCTATTAGAAATTTTACGCATAAAATCATTTAGCGCGTCGGCACTGTCTGGGGCTGTTTTCAGATTCAAATTCAAAATCGCCAAGCTAACGTTTGGCGTTGGCACACGAATAGCATTACCCGTCAACTTACCGCTAAGCTCTGGTAGTGCTTTACCCACTGCTTTTGCCGCACCAGTACTAGTAATGACCATATTCAATACGGCACTACGACCACGGCGATCGGCTTTATGGTAGTTATCAATGAGGTTTTGATCATTGGTAAACGAGTGAATCGTTTCGACGTGACCGTTTTCGATACCGTACTCGTCATTTAATACTTTAAGCGTTGGGGTAATCGCGTTGGTAGTACAGCTCGCTGCACTAACGATCGTATCATCACCAACCGTATCGTTATTCACACCATACACGACGTTTTTGATATCGCCGCCAGCAGGTGCGGTTAATAGTACTTTTTTCACACCAGTAGATTGCAAATGCTTACCAAGGCCCGCTTCGTCTTTCCAGATACCCGTATTATCCACCACGAGTGCATCGTTAATACCATAAGCGCTATAATCGATATCGCTTGGATCGTTGGCATAGATAACTTGCACAAAACGACCGTTAATAATTAAACCATTGTTTTTATCATCAACAACTACGCCACCGGCGAAGCTGCCATGAATCGAATCACGCTCTAGCAATGAGGCACGTTTGGCTAAATCGCCTGCGGCAGCTGGACGTACGACGATGGCCTTTAATTGTAAGCCTTTCGAGCTTGAGGCTTGCGACAGCAACAGACGCGTTAAGATACGACCAATACGGCCAAATCCGTATAGCACTACATCTGTGGCACCATTGATAGACGCTTTAGTATTATCGATAGATTGTAATGCTGCTTGAATATCACTGTCATTGGCGATCAGCTGGCCCACATCGATACGAGTGGCTTGAAGGTCTTTGTTTTCTGCCAAAACTTTGACCATCGCTAGCGTATCAGCGATATCGATAGATTTTGCGCCTTGCTCACGTAGTGCTACTTTTTGATGCAATGCCAATATTTGACCAACAGAGGTGGTATCTAGCATGTCACCGAATAAAGTCACTTGCACGTCTTGCTCATTATAGAGCTTGTTCAATAGACCCATTAGCTCAATCGCTTGTTGCTCTTGATTGTTATAATTGCTCAAGTGGTCTTGATGTAATTGGCGTAAGGTATCAGCGTTGCTCACGAGAAACATCCTTATGGTCAGTAATGTATGATCAGTAAAGTATAAAGAGAGTTAAATTAGATAGGTATATGTGGTCTAAGCAGTCACTCTAGTGTGCCAACCAGACACTAACGGTGCTGGTTATTCGCAATAGAGTATTTAGATCGTCTAGATTTTAGCTTAAAACGGCCTATTTTGCTAGTGATAACCGAACTGCTAATACTTATATGGGATTTAATGGCAATATACCAGTGATTGTAAAAAACATCAGTGATGATAAAAAGTGATGATAAAAAATAAAGGCAGCCAATGATGCTGCCATCTTATTTATGCATTTCCACTTTATGCATATCCACATTAAAAATAAGTATTAAGCATCAATCATTAAGGAATCAGACTGACCGTTTGATTGGTTTGCGGGGTTAACTTAAATTCTTTTAATTCATAGCCTTGCTGCTGTGCAACTTGACGATATTTGGCATAAGTTTTTTGACTGATATTTGGCGAGCGCGACAATAACCATAGATAGTCTTTATCCGGCGTCCCTACCAAAGCAGTTTTGTAATCAGGGTCGCGTGCCAATACCCAATAGTCGGCGCGACCGACTGGTATCCAGCGAATCCATGACGGCAAAAACGTGACTTTCAGCTTACTACCGGTGTCGTCAGCTGGCTTCGCTAAACCCTCAGCAACAATACCAGAACCGTCTTTATCTGCACACTTATTGGTAACGATAATACCTGAGCCATCCGTTTTTTCGGTGTAATTAGCCGTGACGTCACTGGCGCAGTTACGCTGAAAATACATCGGTAAGCGACCTATCTCATACCACGTACCAGCGTATTTTTTGAGATCAACACTATCAACTGTGGTTGGCGTATTTGCAGACTTATGAATAATAGTGCTAGGGTCAACAGACAGCGTTTCTACTGTGGTGGTATTATTAGTAGGGGCAGCCGTTGGTTGAACGGGTGGCGTTGCCGCGTAAGCTGAAAATGCGGCTAACGGTATAATAATCGCTAAGGCAATACCCGTATGCTTGATAAGGCCATTCATAAATACGCGTTCCGGTATCTCTTTATATGATGAGAGGGTGTTTTGTTCAGAATCCTGTTTTTCAAAGGCCTCTTTTTCAGTGCCATGCTTTTGAGTGCTGTGTTTTAAAGCGTCTGTCTGATCATTCAAAAACTCTGACATTAGCGGTTGGTTTTTGACAGGTTTCTGTGGTTTTTTATACCCACCCGCACTGCTATCGTTTGTGTCATCAAAGCCATTTATATCGCTATACTTCAAGTCGTCATTTTCTGCATTATCATGATCAATCATAGCAGACTCTTTTATTTTCACAGGACTTTTAGCGGCGCTTTTGTAGCCAAAGCAACTGTCTTGCAAGGAGATGTTTTTTGAGCATTCATCGTTCGAGCTTTCATGGTTGTAGCTAGCATCGTTGCTAGCATAGCTTGTCTGCGGCTTACTATCATTTGGATAATAGCTGCTCGACTGGCTGGTCCGCATAGGTTGAGAACCAGCTTCCTGTGAATCAGACCATGCTGATTGAGGTAACTTATTGGTTTTCATAGGAATACCATTGTTAATAGTGTTGTTAAAATTTATTATACATGCCTTCAATATGATTCAACTTTCTATGCATTATCAATTTTAAAATCAATTCAAAACCACACTTTCAATATGAAAGCTAATGCGACGAAAAATTAAATTTTATCTAATAGAGCAGCTTTCTCTTTTTACAAGGTTTTTACAAGCAATTCACTTATAAAAAGCAGAGTAGATACTCTTTAATTCGATAATATATATTAAGGGCAACTCGACTATTAAAACAGTGTCGCAATGTAGGAAAACGCAACGGTTTGTAAGTAACTATGTGTCTATACTTGAGAACAAACACATAGTTACTGTTTGGATAAATAGATTTAAAATCAATTGTTTGTCATAAAAAAACTCGATAAACAACTATTATAATATAGGTTTTGTAAGAACTTTTAGCGGCGGTTATATGCTGGCTTTTATCCTTATAAAAACTGACGAATACCAGCAATACTAACTCCACCATATTGTAAAGCTTGGTCAATCATCATGGGTGACAATCCACCCAAACCGATAATCGGCATGTCAGCCAATTGCGCCAGCGCTGACCATGATTCCCAACCAAGCGGCGTAGCATCAGGATGTGTTTGAGTGGCTAAAACAGGCGATAAAAAAGCACCAATGACTGGTGGTAGCTGTTGTTGTAGCCGAGTATTGGCCAGTTGATTGGCAGCATCAATGCTAGTGGCGTCATGACAACTGACTATCAACGGAAAATCTTGTGATAGCAGTGGGCTGGATACAAACTCATCGTTATTATTAAAGCATTGCATCAATGCCTGATGAGTCAGATGGTGGGCGACGATTCGGTCAGTGATTTGATTGATGGGTTGGCTATTAACCGCCATCTCTTGAGCCACTGGCAATGCCTTAACATCTAAAGGCTGACTGTCAACAGCACAGGGTACAATCACATGGATATCTGGTCGTGCCTCTATTAATCGTGCAGCGATACTATCGGCACAAGTTTCTTTGACTCGAATATATAACCAAGATTCTGGCGCTACATTCTGTTGATGATATTGTAGCCATGCCAATTCTGGATTAGGATGCGCGTTGAAATGTGCTAACGGATAGGTAATCGCTATCTGTGTAGGCAAAGCCAACCATTTAAGAATCGTCTTGTTGGCAGCCGGCAGAGAATACTGCCCTGCTAATAACTCATCCTTATTTACCCATGTCAGCGCCTGCCCTTCTAAACCATGCTGGCAATACTTATATTTCTCGTATTGCAGCGTTGTCAGCTCTGTTATATATACCTGTAAGCTGACCTGCTTGTCACCATAATCATGATGCAGACGCCCAAGCTTGACGATCGTATTGCCACTGATTGCCATCCCTGTCTCTTCCGCGACTTCTCGTATCAATGCCTGCTCTGCACTTTCATTGGCATCTATTTTGCCGCCTACAAACTCATAGCGATTGCCTTGATGCTGCGCCGCGTTGCGAAAACCAAGCAAATACTGCTCTTTATAATGAATAACTGCCACCGCAACATTGACGATGGTTGCTTTTTCATTTGTGGCTTGGTTTTCAGCTTGTTTTTTGGCGGGATTGACTGACTGGCTTGACATGAGATTGTCCTTTATTATTTTTTAACTTAGGTATTAAAGCATGCTGAATGTTTCTAGGACATAGAGCATGTCCTCAATCTGAACGAAAGCAACTAAATGAAGACACGCCCTAATATATTTACTTTATAACGCCTGCTTTAGTTAAATTTACATAATGACTGCAATTCATTTTATTAATTAGCTTGCAAAAGCACTTAATCTAAATGATAATTATTATCGTTAATAGCTTGTTTGCTGTCACTCTTTACTGTTTAATTATTTCATCAAAAGGAATTTATTATGAGCATGGTTATCTCCCGTTATTTGAACTGCCGTGAAAACCGTCTGCCTACTCTACAATCACAGCATCTTTTTGCACTAACCAAAGAGGTACGTATCGAGCATGAAGGCGAAGAATACCGTCTACGCCTAACGCGCAACAACCGCTTAATTTTGACCAAATAAATTAAAATTAAGAACCGTCCTATCTATAAAAAAACGCCTTCATTACAAGGCGTTTTTTATGGGATTGACTAGGGGCTGTATAGAATTCATCTACTAGAACTGCCAACTGTAGACCACATCCACGGCATTCTCTGCCGCTGAGGTTGCTTCGACATAGATACGGCGTGTCAGCTGATAACGAATCGACAAGCTGTTTTGAGCATTGAACACCCCTACGCCGTAGCGAATATACAAGTCAGGGGTCACATAACCTGTGACATTGACATTGGTGTCTTCGCTGCTACCTGAGGCATCAACGGTGAGGCTTTGCAAACCGAAAGCTTGACCAATTTGATTGGTTAGGCTGCGGGTTCCACTAAGCCCAAAGCTCAGTCCTGCTGCTGCTAAGTTATTGGTGACTTGTGATTTAAACCCTTGCTCACTGATTTGCGTGGCGCCCTTATTATTGATTCGACCTGTCACCAAGGCATTCATCGCTTGCTGCTGGGTCAATCCAGCATTATTAAAGACGATAATATTTGGATTTTCAGTACTGCCTTTGACACGTAGGCCCACTGTTTTGCCATCAATAGTTTTGACCGCCTCAATACTCAGGTTAGGTTTCATCACGTCGCCATTAAAGCGTACTTGACCATAGTTCAGCTCTAAACTCTGTCCAAAAGCGTTGACGTTGGTACGACGCGATACTTGCACCACCCCTTTAGCGCGCATAATACCAGTGCCATTTTGATTGATATTGATCGCACCCGCCAGAGGAATAACCGCACCAAACCCTCGGAAATTAATATCGTCACCCAAGTCTACACCGACATCTGCGTTGATCGACCAAGGTTTTGAGATAGCCAATACCTCATCGATATTACCAATGAGGCGACGATCAAGGACGACCGCATCTTCGGTTTGGGTAATGATATCTTCACTGGCTTCTGGTGGACGGATGGTCGCTGATGGCACACTGACAGCACCTTTAATATCGACATAACGGTCACCTGGGCGCACAATAATGTCAATATCAGGATTCACTTCAGCCACTAGTAATGGCGGTTGGGTGATGACCAAGCGCTCGCCAATAACGCTGAGTTTGGCTTGTAGCTTTTGTTGCCAGTTGACCGAACCAACCAATTTACCCGTCCCCGTACCACTATTGAATGTCCCATCAATAGTCGCTTGCGTACCTCGGATTTTGGCTTCAGTATTAACATTGGTTAGATTTACGGGCAAGTCAAGCATAGCGATACGACCGTCAGCGAGCTTTACATCACCATAAAACTGCGGCTTGTCCAAGGTGCCACCCAGTCCACCTGCCATCGTGACGTTACCTTCTAATACGCGCATACCTGGGAAGAAAGGCTTAAATATCGCTAGATTCAGCTCATTTAGTACCAACGCGCCCGAAATAGGCTTAGGTGCTTTGTAGGGATCAACGACAACTTCAGCATAACCACGAGCGCCGCGACCAGTATTAATATCTGAGCGTAACTTGATACCTTCAGGGACTGATAAAGCGATGAGCGAGATACGCTTATACGGCAGCGTGACTGGCGCACTATCCCCTTCTTGGATTAAGCCAATTTTACCATTATCCGAATATAGCGTGGTGTTAATGGTCGGTGGACGCCCACGTTGCCAGCCGACAATAGCTTTACCATTAATCTTGCCATGCCAATCGATGTCTTTGGGTAAAAACACTGAAAACAATGAAGTATCTATATTTTGTAAAGCGATATTGACGTCACCTTTATCTGGTGATGCGACCAAGTTTTCACGTAAGCACAGTTTGCCAGTTTGGTCGGTCGCCTGCCAACAATGCGCTGCCAATTGTACTTTTAAATCGTTACTATTGCCATTTTGCTCATTAGGTAAATTCACAATTAATTGCGCTGGCTGTAATTGATTCAAGGTAGCGTATTTAGATTTGATGCGCCCCTTACCAATCACACCTGACCAACTAAGCTTATCTCGATCGAAACCGCCTTTTAGACGTGCCGCAATATCGAGCTGCTCATTGGCGACGTCAAGGTTGACCACATGCGCCTGTTCAGTACCATTAAACGAGGCTTTGATATTCTTGAATGTCTGCCCAGCGGCATCTAAGCCTTCAGCCGTAACGATAAGCTGACTGGGGCTATTTGCCAAATTAACCAGCTTGCCGCGCACTCGACCTTGGCGCAAAATAAAGCCTGGCAGCGCAATACGCTCACCGACCAAATCGATATAAATAGTGGGTAACGCTTGACCTGCTGGCTGTGATAACGTCGCACCGCCAGAGACTTTACCAGCGAGCTTATCTGATAGCTGATCTAGACTGGTAAGATTTATTTTGGTTTGTAATTGCTTGGCGTTACCATTAGCCGTGAGGTAATTATCACCCCAGCGTAGTACTAAATTATCAGCATCTAAGCTATCGATTAAGGCATTGACTTGTTGGTATTGCGCTTGAGCATCTTGCGTTTGTAGACGTTGAAAGTAACTTGCCAAGTCTTTTGGCAGACGCATTTTTGCCGCCAAGCTGCCTTTTGCACTCAGTGGCTTGCCTTTTAACATACCGCTTAAGTCAATTTTTTTGATATTAACAATTTGCTGCGAGTCGCTCCAGCGCCCATCAGTATTGAGTGTTCCGGTGATGAGACTTGGGGTGTCTTTTAGAAAATATCCAACGTTAAAGCGATCCATCACCGCATCAATATCCCAAGCGATACCTTGGCGGACATCGACGGTGCCTTTGGCATCGATACTGCCCGCCGCACCTACATGACGTAAGCGCTTGATACGAATCAGCTGGGCATCACCACTGGCATTAATAGTCAGCTTACCTGCTGGCAATTGCTCAGCATCTAATACGCCATCGAAGTTTACGGCAAAGTTTTTAAGCTGACCTTTCGCATTGGTGTTATTTTTAGGTGCGCTCTGCCATGCACCACTGGTTTTCAGATCACCAGTAATAATCGCTGGATTATTGGGTAAGAAATAACCTAGATTAAATTTATCAAAACGACCCTCTACCGTCCAGCCGATATTTTTACGCAAATCGATAACACCTTTCGCATTCACTGCGCCGGCTTCACCGTTATAATTTAATTTTCGAATACTGATAAGCTTTGGCGTACCAGCAGCATCGATAGCTAGCTGTCCTTTTGGCACATCAGCAGTATCGACTTGCCCATCAAAGCGCGCATCGAACACCGATAGCTCACCACCAACGATATCAACACTGGCATCGCCGCCACCGGTCAAACCGATCTTACGACCATCCTGCGAGGCATCAAGTTGTGCCTGCAAGTCAGTATTATTCAAGGTAATAATATGGCGCTGACCACTGATGCCGCCTTTATTGATATTTAGCAAACGCCCGCGCGCGCTGACACTTCCTGTCAAACGCTCAAGCGGTAAGTCACTGCGATACTGTTTGGGTAGTAAGCCATTGGTACGAGCGTCAACCTGCCATGTTAAAGGACGCTTGTTACTCGCCAGTTGAATCTGCCCAGTACCCGATAAATCACCCACTATCCCATTATAATCAAGGCGGTTAATACCAATGACATCACCTGCTTTGCGCACGCGCACATCATAGTTGCCTTTGGGTGCGGCATTGAGCTCATTAATCACTGCATTGGCATCAACGGACAATCGTGACCCACGAACGATGACATCTGCCTGCCCACTCGGGCTATCGATATTACCAATATTAGGGACATCGCGGCGGATAAGATTTTGCCATTTTGCATCAATATACCAAGGTGCCACCTGTTTAGACTTCGCTGATGTTTTACCTTGAGCAATGTTAGCATTGATATGCTCGCCATCACGCTGGCGCAAATCCGCATCAATCTCTGTATTACCAGCAAGATTTTGCTGCTGATAATGTACTGACAGTCGACCATTTAACTTTTGCGGGGCATAGGCTTTAAAATCGGCGTACTCATCAGGAATAGCTCGGCGAACATCAAAATTGCTGCCTGTCGCTCGTACTTTTGCATCAAAGCTGTCTTTCCAATCTAAAATACCTTGCAGTACCAAGTTTCCAGCTGGAACTTGTGCATCTAAGCGATCAACGCGCAACTGGCTGTTGGCAATGATAGCGCGGCCTTGATAATGACCTGACGGAATGTCTTTGGCTGTCAGCTCGGTGTTGATACGCAGACGTATCTCAGAGATGACACCAGTGGCGGTCGCGGTACCACTTTTTAGACGAATATCTTGACTGTCGGCATAAGGAATAAGGATGTCATCCCATTGCAACTTTGCCCTAAATGGTGCATCGTCATCCAATCCTTGCACCACAAAATCACCGCTGACATCGCTGTCGTTATAACGACTACGCACCTTGCCGACGGTGCGTTTTAGCGTACCTTTTGCGGTAATATTCAGTGGGTCAACGTAGGCTTTTTCTAGTGCGCTAACTTCTACAATGGCGCTCAGATCCAGCGGATAATCGCCTTGTAAGTCAATCTTACCCTTTAAGGCGTTGATCTTGACGATATCGGCATACTGTAAATTACCGCGACCCACCGTGACTTCAGTACCCACCCATGCCAAATCACGGGCAACAATATCATGGACAACGACAGGTTCTTTAGTCACTTGCTTATAAGTGATATTTTTGATTTTGGCTTGATCGAAACGCAAGTTGACGGGTAGTTGTAGCGTTTTATAATCGAACGGCTCACCTGTCGGTGGCGCATTATTGATAATCTCGATGGTTTGTATATCGGCATCACGCAAATGCACTGTTTTAGCAAATACGGCGCGCCAGCCTATCTTGACGTAGGCTTTATCGACCAATATTTCAAGATCTTCGGTCGCTTTGATGTCGATATCAGACACCCAAATACCGTCACGCAAGTTACCGCGCCCGTATTTGAAGTCGATACCCGTCTCGACACTAATTTTCTCTAGGATAAACTTGGTGCCTGATTCTGTCCCAGCCGCATACAAAAATATGGCGAACATAATCGCCAATACGATGAGAATGAGCACAGACAGTTTGATCAAAAATGACAGCGGATACCAACGTTTGACTGCACGGGCATCGCGTTGTGCTGGATCTTCATCTGATGAGTTATTGGGCGGGGTATTTTTTGTCAGCATGACACTCAACTACGTTAAAGAATGATTACCAGCAATCGGTATGATAAATAATACATGGAACAAATCAAGCGATGGGTCTAATTGGTTACTTTAAGCTATTTATTTAAGTCACTAATTTAAGCAACTATAAAGGCGAGCCAATAAAGAAGTGCAGTCTAACTGGAATACTACTTTCTGTCACACCAGCCGCGACATCGACGCGCACCACCCCTACAGGAGATGCCCAGCGGATACCGACGCCGACGCCGACCTTTGTGTCAGTCTCAAATTTTTTGTCGTAAGCATTACCCACATCGGTGAAGAATGCCCCGCGGAAGCCTGGTTTAAACTCATAGTTATACTCTGCACTACCGACAGCCAGTATTTGCCCGCCGGTTAGATAGCCTTTGTCTATTGGTGATAGGCTCTCATAGTCATAGCCACGGATACTTTGATCACCACCAGCAAAGAAACGTAATTTATAAGGCACTTCATTAAAATCATCCGCCCAAATATAGCCAGTATTTACACTGCCCAGTAATTGATGTTTTTTGTCCTCGCCAAAGCTATAGATACCGCTAACACCTGCGCGAGCGATTGCCAAATCAGTGTCGCTAAGTGCTTTATCAGCCCCTGCTTCGACCGAATAATACTGGCGTATACCGCGAGTTGGGTTGGTCGCACTATCCACGTCTGCCTTATTGAGACCATAGCCAAATAACAGCGCTCGTTGCTTGGGCTTAGAGGAGACAAAGCGAATAGGCAAATCGTCCAAGTCCGCTTTATCAACGCCCGTTTCGAGCTCATCCAACCGATAGCGCATGGAATAAACACGATTCCAACCACTTTCACGGCGAATATTGCGTGCCAGCCCTGCTTTTAGCGTTTTGGTCGACAAGTCGAAGTTACCTTTACCTTGGTCGATCACCTCTTCTTCATAGCTAAGACGGGCATCCAAGGTATCATTGAGAGGATGTTTCCAGGGTCGGCTCGCATAGACGGCCACATTCTTAGTGATTCTGGACACCTCTGTCTCTACGCCCGCTTGATAACCTTTACGATTGAGTAAGTTATAATCTACCTTTGCCGTGGCACGAACACCCGTATCCGTCCCATAACCCAGACCGACTTGAGCATCGCGTGGTTTATCAGAAGATACAAAGACATACAATGGTACTTTTTTACTCTCTGCCACTTGCTGCGGTGTTTTACGTCCTTCGAGCGTCGGTGGCACGAAGTTTTCATCAGAAATTAGAGTCTCTTCATCAGGGAAGATTTTTTGCGCAACATTACTGATTGAGTCGCTAATTTTGCCTAAAACACTATCTGCTTTTTGGTCTTTTTCATCCAATACACGATCGTTTGGCAAGCGACTTAAGCGATCTGCTTTTTGTTTGACAGCTTGCAGTTTATCGAGCGTTTCTTCATCAACCTCAAACTCGATTGCGGCAATGTCAGCGTCATTGACTGACTCTCCACTATCAGCATTGAGACTCTCTTCACTCTCTGCATCGATTTCGCCATCATCGACTTTATTACTGGCATCATCACTAACAACCTCCGAGCCACTTTTATTTTCGATGTCACTTTTACTTTCTTCGATGTCACCATTATCAAGAGTAGCACTATCAAGATTAACATTATCGCTATCATCATCTGGCGTATCATTGTCGTTAGTTGGTGCATTATCAAAAGCCAATGTACTGGCTTCACTGCGCTCATCTGGTGGTAATACTGACTCAACGTTGACCGTATTAAAATAACGAGTCGCTGATAAATCATTACTAAATTTGGTGATGGCTGGGCGATAAAACGGATCCCCTGGTTTAAAATCGAGTAATTGCTGCAACAAAGGCAACTCAACAGGCAGCTTTTCAGGATCTCGAGTTAAGGTGTTGGACTCTCGGTCATAAGTAAAAAAGACAACATCATCAAACTCATAACGATCGCCAGTATTATAGACCAAGGACACATCCGCTATGTTGTCTGGTAAGATGATACCAACAGACTTGTTGAGCCAATATTGGTCAAAATACCCATAAGTACTGCTTAGTGACTCGAGTGCCGCTTTACTGTTTTTATAAGTGCGATGATTGAAGATATCACCTTCTTCTGGGGGCAACTCTTTTTCTAAGGCTACAAATTCTGGTTGCTCACTGCCTGCACCGCGAACTTCGACAACACGGCTGTCCACAAGCACAGGTTCGCCCAATGCTTCAATAACCACATCGATGGTGTCTCTGTTAGGCTGACGCAGACGCAAAGTAACGTCATAATAGCCGACTGCATTGGCAGCATCTAATGCCGTTTGGCGTAGACGTGGTAAGGCCGCGGTAAAGTCAACGACCGATTGAACGGTAGTGTCATCAAGAGCGGCTTTGATATTTTTCATTGGCTGAACATCGTCATCCGCTTTGGTTATTCTAGGCTTACCATCAATGGTGTCTTCAGCAGCGGCTTCTTGCATGTACACTGTCGTTTCTACATGCGGTAATGCCTTAACGCCACCTTTAAACAAACGATTATAAAGGCGCTTGACGATATTGCCTTTATTGCGAGCCAGCGGCTTAGGTTTACTGGCTTGCTCGACACTTTCGCTGACGGGCTGATTGTCTGTCTGATAATCTGGCAAATATTCATCGGGATCTATGACGTTTGACGCCGACTCATCCTGATTGTCTGATGCCTCATTCGCATTCGCTGAAAGATCATCACTACTATCTGTAACGTCATCAACACGCCCACTACTGACGGAGTCGCTGACGTTAACTGGACGAGACGCAACCTCAGACGTTTCGGCCTGTTTGGCTGCTGTTTCGTTCTTACCTAAGGTGTCAAGGTTACTAGGGGTGGGCAAATTGGTGGCATCTAGATCGGTATCTAAACCCATCGGTACGGTTGTACTGCCTAGCGTCGCGATTGGCGCATCAAAGTCACTGTCGTTAATATTATCGTTAACACTACTGTCAATATTGTCGTCAACATTGCCATTGGCACTAATTTCGTTGCCATTAGCGTTGTTGCTATTATTGATAGCATCAAATTCTTCGGCATTCTGTCTATCCAGCTCAGCAAGCTCACGATCAATCTCTTCAGGCGTCATCATCTGATAGCCTTGTTGCTGTATCGCTGTCGCTTGCTGCAACAAATCCTCATTGGTGGTGTCAGGCATATCGGACGGATTGCTATCAGCACCATTCACACTATCTGAATTATCTTTATAATCTGCATCGACATTGGTATCGACACTAGCATCAACATTGGCATTAGGATTTGATTGAGAAGCAGGCGTTTTTTGAGCATTAGAATTTTTAATCCCTAGACTTTCCTCACTATAATCATCCAATACGGACTGGTCGATGAGGCCTTGCTCTACCGCCTTTTTAAGACGCAAGGCATCTAAGGCGATATCAACCTGAGTATCATCCTCCGAAAGTGTGGCTGATTGTTTAGTAGGTGTTTTTTTCGCAGGGGCTCGTTCAGTAGAGGCTTGACTGGCAGATGGCTCATTCACAACGATTTGGTTGCTGATAGTGTCATCTACGACACCTGATTGATTGACGGTGTCAGCCACCGCCGTAGGGGCAATACCAAAACCTACCAAGCTGGTCGCTAGCGCAGTAAAAAGTGTTGAACGCGTGAAATGAGTACGCGGGGCATGACGATGAATATTTTCAGTATTAATACCATCAAAAATATTGACAGTATTATGCTTTTTATTAACCGCTACATCGTGCGCTAGGGTTGTAGGTTGCTGTTTCATGTTGGTTTCCTATCACCTCACGCGGCACACTATTATTGACGATAATGATGGTTAAATCTCACCGGTGAATAAACGTATAGCAGTTGGCTGGGATTAATAATTTACTATCATACTTATGATAACGATGGTCTGTAGGACGAATCACAGCGCCCATTCAAGCGCAATTTCAAATAATGGAATCGTAGCATATACAGACAGTCTTAAGTGCTAGAAAGCGTTTGCCGTCGCCCACACTTTGAGACACAAGCATTTAAAATTTACAAATCATAACTTAGATAATTATGAAATCATAGCGTCGAGCGCATGTATTTTTACCAAAGCCTTGCTATTATACGGCTTAATAATGATAAAACCTATGCTATATTCTATTAAGTTTTTGATACTATTGATAATTATAACAAGCGTTGGCTCAAGAATCATGTCGACCGCTACCTTTACTTTCAAAGCGGCGTTCAGTGTCTCGCTTTAATCTACCAGCTGCGCCCCATCTGTAGGAATTTTCATGGCCAATCAGTTTCAGTTATTTAAGCGCCGCCGTTTTAGCGCCATGTTTTTTACCCAGTTTTTGGGCGCGTTTAATGACAATATTTTTAAACAAGCACTCATTCTAGTTTTGACTTATACCGCTGCCAGTCAGTTGGGTATGGAAGTGAGTATTTTAAATAACTTGGCCGCGATGTTATTTATTTTGCCTTATTTTTTGTTTTCGGCATTGGCAGGTCAGATTGCAGATAAGTTTGAAAAATCAAAACTCACGCGATTGATCAAATTACTTGAGCTGGCCATTATGGTGATTGCGACAGTAGGGTTTGTATTTGAGTGGTATGCCCTATTATTTGTCGCATTATTTCTCATGGGCACACAATCCACCTTTTTTGGACCTATTAAGTATGCCTATTTACCACAAGCGATGAGGGAAGACGAATTGGTTGGTGCTAATGGTTTATTCCAAATGGGCACCTCCTTAGCTATCTTGCTCGGGATGATTATCGCAGGGTTCTTAACCCAGATAACGCAGCCGCTGTATTGGATTAGCGTCACCGTATTAATAGTGGCTGTATTGGGTTATTTTGTCGCACGATCGATACCCAACATGCCCGCGATGCAGCCCAATTTAAATATTAATTGGAATATTTTTACCACCAGTCTAGCGACTGTACGCTATCTATACTCTCTGCCCTTTTTATTCTTTGTCATCCTTGGCAACAGCTGGTTTTGGTTTTATGGGGCGACGTTTTTGACCCAAACACCAGAGTTCAGTAAGGTAATCTTGTATGGTGATGAGTCGGTGGTCATTTTCTTATTGACCTTGTTTTCTGTTGGTGTGTCGATTGGCTCGTTGTTATGTAAATCGTTGACTAAAAACCAAGTGAGTCTACGCCTGCTGCCTTTTGGTATTGCCGGCTTAAGCATCTTCGCTATCGACTTATACTTTTCGCTTTCAGGGTTGAATATCAATGTCAGTAGTGACACGCTACTTGGCATCAGCGACCTGTTTGGGATGAGCGGTAGCTGGCGCGTCTTTGCGGACTTGTTCTTTTTGGGCTTTAGTGGCGGTCTATATATCGTGCCGTTATATGCGTCTATGCAGGCCTATGCGCCCAAAAGCCATCGCGCGCGCATTGTTGGTGCCAACAATATTTTTAATGCGATATTTATGGTCACTTCAGCGATTTTTGCCATTGTGATTTTAAATACTTTCGGGCTGACGCTGCCACAGCTATTTTTGGTAACGGGACTGTTAAATATTGTCTTCGGTGCCTTTTTATACATCAAGCTCAACAAACATATCAAAAAAGCGGTTATCCAAACGCATGATGAAATCAGTCAATAATATTCGTGCCGATAATTTGGATTGTTTGCTATAGTGATGTTTGTGAGGCAGTGGCTGTAGTATAGAAACTGCGATTATATTGCCTCACAAACTGAATAATATTATTTTCTAAACAACCTTATTTTCTAAATAGCTTTTTTTGATTGTCCATAAAGCCATCAGGAGTGAATCATGGCCCTGCGTCCCTTATCCAAAATCGATCAGTTATTACTTGGAGTTGACAAGGCTTTACGAGCTGTCGTACCGCATTCAAACCCCAGTACCCGTCCTTTACCAGTCAGTAACGATGAGATTCCTGAGCTGACCATCACTGAGTCACGCCATGTCGCTGGACTGATGCGTATCAATCATACTGGCGAGGTATGCGCGCAAGGCCTTTATCATGGTCAAGCGTTTGCTGCCAAAGACAACGGCGTCAAGCAAGCCATGCAACAGTCTGCTGAAGAAGAAGTCGATCATCTGGTCTGGTGCGAGACTCGATTAGACGAGCTTGGCAGCCATGCCAGTGTATTTACCCCGCTATGGTACGGCATGTCTTTTGGTCTTGGCGCGGTAGCTGGCGCTATCTCTAACGAGTTTAGCTTGGGGTTCGTAGCCGAGACGGAAGCCCAAGTCAGCGAACACCTGCAAGACCATATCACGCAATTGCCCGAACACGATCAGCGCTCAAAAGAAATACTGGCACAAATGGATATTGAAGAATTACACCATCGTGAGCTGGCGCTGGCGAGCGGCGGCGCGGCATTATCACCACCTGTACGTTATACCATGCGCTGGATGGCCAATCGTATGAAAGCCACCGCCTATCATTTGTAACGGTAGATAATGTATCTTTGGTCACTTTGTCTATACGATTGGGCGTGATTAATTCTTACTATTAACATTCCTACTACTGATAGCGTTTGGCTTACTTTGCTAAGGTATTAAAAATTTGTACGATTTTGCAGCCACAATACCGCATAATTATCCATTAATAAGTAATGACGAAATAAGGTAACACCTTTTATGAAAGCCACTAACCAATCGACTCTCTCTAGCCATTTATCTACCAAGTCGCCCAAGTTTGCCACGCTAACAGCATTGGCCGCGGCATGTACCATGCTGCTGTCTGCGCCTATAAATGCTGCTGAAACTGATACTACAAAAGAAGATGCCGTCACCACATCTTCTGTCCCTAGTGCCACAGATTCAAGCAAGCGTGTGATTCGCCGTGCTAGCCCTAAAGCTAATACGACGGCCGATACTCAACAAAACGATGCACCGAAAAATGATAAGGATGTTGAACAAACAAACACTCAAAAGAGTGAATCTCAGAAAAACCGTGCTCCTATGAGTACAGCGCAGCCGCAAACGCTCAAATCAGTCCCATCAACGCCTGAATTTAAAGGAGCGACTCACGTTTATAAGCGTGGTCCGATGACGGCGACTGGCGTAGATTTGCGTAGTGGTCAACTGACTAATATCCCAACCCCGCAGCTAGAACTATCTGACGTGAGTTTTGTACCGACAACATTGATTCCACAACAAACCGGCGGCAGCATCGATAAGCTAGACGTAAGCTTACTTGATGATTTCATCAAAGAAGTATCACCTAACGCCCGTCATTATCCGCCAAACTTCCCTAACCGCTCGCAGCGCCACTATACACGTGAAAAAATCAAGGTATTGGCCGAATGGATCCAGCCTTATGCTGAATCGCCAAATGCCTCTTACGATGTACTACTTCGTGCAGCCAAACTGAATGGCATGGGACGTAATCTAGATTTGGGCTCAGACTATACTATACGCGGCGGAAGGTATATTGACCGAGCGATTAAGCTACAATCAGATAGTGGTGAAGCCAACTTTTTATATGGTTTGATGCTATCAGAAGGCGGCGGCTTTAAAGAAGGTCAAAAGTACCTAGACCGTGCAGTGTCTATGGGCTACACCGAAGCCGAGCAAAGCTTGGCTCAGTCAGACTTGTTGAGTGATCGTCGTGATGAAGCTTTGGAGCGTCTGCGTCGCCTCGAAGGTCAGCATCCTGACAATAAAATCATTCCTAAGCAAATCAAAATTGTTGAAGAAGGCAAATTCTATATTTGGGATATCCCTGCGCCTGACATCGATATTAAACCAAGTGCGTAAACGTACCCTATTTACTAGAGCGTGTTCTTATTTTAAAATGGTGATAAAATAGGATAATTCGCAGCATTTAAAACAAAAGCTCTGAGCGTCTTTCTTTTATATGGATATTATTTCAATATAGAAGACAGGCGTTTTTTTGTGCCTGTTAATTTGTGCCTGTTAAATAGTTTAATATTAAAAGTTACGCTACACTCTTTCTTTCCAATTGCTGATTCAATCAATCATGGTTTTACGACTATTATTTACTGGACTGACCTATGACTTTCGCTAACCCCATTAAAAGTATGGCGACGCCTGCCAAGAATAACGCTACTTCTATCATTTCCATAGCCTTGATAGCGGCGGTCACGTTATTGCCTGCCTGTAGTACGGTATCGGTGAATAAACAGGCATCAGCGAAAACCATTACGGCGCAGCGTGGCAACATCGTCACTAGCAAAAAACTCAGCAGCGACACGGAATCGGCGTTATTATCAGCAGGGCTCAATGAACAAGCCTGTATGCAGCAGTTTGACTTATGCTTGACTCAGCTTACCGACAGTATTTTAAATGAACACTATCGTCCTGCACTGGCTGTTTTCTCAGAGCTTCATTACACCAAGGCTCGCCAGCTTAAAGACTCTGAAGACTGCCGCAATGCCCTTGCCCGACCACCAATTGATCCTTATTATGCCAATGCGCCTTTAGACGATGCTGAAGCCAAAACCCAAGAAGAAAAAAACAACCGTTGTCTCACTGGTTATCAAGAACGGCTGTTTGATGCGATCAAGTACAGTTATACCTATTTGTTTTATGACAGTTTGACCCACGATTTTGAGGGTGCTGACCAAGATAAAAGTCTGAATGCGCAAAACCGTATTCCAAATGACAACGATATTCAGACTCAAGATATCTATAATTCCGCCAATAATGATGTCATTACCCAGTTATACAGATCAGTCAATGGCTCAGGTAAAGTCATGGGTGATACAGACGTAGACTATCTACCAACGACTGCCAGTCATATCGATGACAATAACCTAGCAGCGATTGCCAATCACTCACCACTAAATCCACCACTAAAAGGCAAACTGACTGACCAAGTCAAAGTCATGAAGGTACAAGTTGATGATTATGACCTTGGTATTTATTTGCCCAATGAAAATAGCTATCTGCAAAATGCCCATAAACAAACTTCTGCCCTAGCAGATCTAGTATCTACCTACGATCTACGTCTATCTGGGCTTAACTCAATCAGTAAACGTCCAGGCTTGGGTATCAGTTTAGTGGCTTCATTAGATGATCGTTATACCACCACCATCCGCCAGTTATTGGTGTCATCACTTTCAGATAGATTGAATCGTGAAAAAGACAACGACAGTCAAGGTGATAGCGAGCCAAGTTCGCGCATCTATCCTACTGGACACCTGCTGTTAACGGGATTGATTAAACCAAGTGGCGATAGCGTGCTAGATGTACTGAATAATCGCAAGCTCGATGTGCATTTATATAACCCGTACCAAAGCGAGAGCGTCAATATTCTAAATAGCGACTATCCTCTAGCTGCCAATTTCTCCGCAGGTTATGGCTTGTGGCTGTCAGAGAATCAACTGGATGGTGTGGGTTATCTCAATTTAATAACCCGCCAGCCAGATGCCAGTCTACCCAAACTATTTATGCTTGAGCCTTATGATCCCAATAAGCGCGTACTGATTATGTTGCATGGCTTGGCCTCTAGTCCTGCCACTTGGGTAAATTTGACCAACGATATTCTCAACGACGATAAATTGCGCGATAACTATCAAGTTTGGCAGATATTTTATCCAACCAACTTGCCTATTTTAGAAAACCGCTATCAAATTCAACGTTTGATTAATAGCACGTATCAGCAAACGGACCCCAAAGGACAGAATCGTGCCAGCCAAAACAGCGTGATTATCAGTCATAGCATGGGTGCCATCATCGCGCGTATGATGTTGTCCGATGAAAATCTGGTCGACGACCTAGACACTCTGGATGATAGAGACATTCTATCTAATAGTGAAAAACGTAAAATTCGTGATGTACTCAAAGAGTCGTTCGGCGAAGAGCAACTAAAAGAACGGTTTGAGCTAAGTGCATTACCGCAAGTAGATACGGCTGTGTTTTTATCAGCGCCTTTTCGTGGTACTGATTACGCAGACCGCTGGTTCACACGAGCACTGCGCCGCATTGTCTATTTGCCCGTTGGTTTGGTAAAAACAGTCACTGACAACCTAGCAACGATTGCAACCCAAGGCGACTTGGCACAGAACCCACTGGGAGCTTTATATTTACAAAATGGTGCCAGCCAACTAAGTGATAAGTCTTCCTTTATAGGTGGTGTTCTAAAAAGTATGCTGGCATCAGACGTAGCCATAATTGATGTAAAAGAACACCAAATCAAACACTTTAAAATGATTATCAAGCTTTTTTGAGAAGCAACAAGTCTTTCTAACCGCTCGTCTTAATCGGTGTCTAAGGCGACAGTTATTACCCTCTATAC
>NZ_RRYX01000130.1:0-7441 GCF_014861375.1 Psychrobacter sp. FME5
AACGGTATTGGCAGCACAGAAAAAGCATTGTGCGCATCAAGCCACGAGCGTTGCCCCTTACCCCAACGAAAGGTAAAAAAATCCGTAAATATCTTTTTGTGGACAATAACGCCTGTGATAATAGCAATCAACATCATCATAGAAGCTATACCGACGATAATTCTGGCCCATATCACACTCATATAATGCAAATCAAAATGCATACGATAAAAGAAGTGACCGCCTACGGTATCTCTTGGTGTATATGCCATTTGGGTTTGCGTATCAAACTGATATTTTAGCCTTTTGTCATCTGTAGTCACATTAATATGTAGACGTTGAGCAATATTATCGCCATTAATATCTTTAGCAATAAACCAGTTTTTGGCATGGGCTTGGGTTTGCTGTAAGTGAGCGATTGCCATAGCAAAACCATCTGACTTATCTTCTAGATTTGTCACATTTTGGTTGTGCGTAAATGTTGAAGACGTGAATGGCGTTTGCTGAGAGCGTGCCGGAATTTCAGGTTGCATCCATGCTGTCAGCTCATTATTAAAATAACTGACCGTGCCCATCAGAAAAATGGTAAACAGCAACCAACCTAATAACAGGCCAAACCAAGTATGGACGTCAGATAAAATGACTCGATAGCCCTTCACTTTAGTTTTACCCTTTGTCTGAATATTACTCATTGTGGCAGTTTGGGTCTTAGTAGAGTCTGAGGGCATAATAACAGCCTGATGGTAAGAAAAATCTAAATAGCGACATAATCAATCACCCCTAATATCCCTGCAATACCGACGATCAGTGTCCATGCCAGCCATAAACGACGCAAAGAAAATACTAAGACAAGGATGAGCGCACATACGACAACGCTAGCAATTTGACCCCAATAGATGGCAGAAATCTCATCTATAGGTAAGGTCAAAAACGTCAAACTCGTAAGCACCGCGATGCCATAGCTACCAATAATCGCTAAAAAAATACGACTGAGGACTTTAAACTCAGGTAGATAAAAACCATGACTGCTACGGCGCTTACTCATGTGACTGCCTGCGTATGAAAGTGAAAGGTCATGATCGGCATAAAAGTGAAAAGCGAAAGATTAAAAGCGATAGGTTAATCTGCCGACTACATTCAAAGGCTCACCGTAAGTCAATCCACTAAAAGTGCTGCCCGCAAGATACTTTTGATTGAACAAATTATTCACATTAACCTGCGCTTCAAGATTGTCGTTAAAGCTATATCTTGCCATGATATTGGCAAGCGTCACGTCATCTTGACCGTACTTTTCAGATTGTTTCGTCACAGGGTTTTTGACAATACCATAGTATCCATTTGACCAGTCAACGCCGCCGCCAATAGTTAAATTAGGAATGATATGATCAAGATTATAAGTGGCAAACAGATTCAGCGTGGTATCAGCAAAGCCAGTATTGATGGTTTTGCCCTTGTTGTCTTCAGCATTAAAATGCGTATAACCAACACTCGCTTGTAGTTGGTCGCTGATTTGACCAGACACTTGTACTTCTACGCCCTGACTGGTGGCACCTTTTGCTCCGTAGTAGGCTTTTTCCAGATCGGTGCCGGGTATTATTTGACCGCCATCGAGTTGAGCAAGGTTGTCCTGCTCGATTCTGAAAATACTCACTTGGCTTTGTAATGTGCCATTATCTGACTCACTTTTTAGACCGATTTCATAGTTTTTACCTTCGATAGGATCGAGGAATTTACCGTTTATATCACGCTGAGTTTGAGGTTTGAAGATATCACTGTAGCTGGTATAAAGACTGTGATTGTCATTAACCGCATAGGTAATCCCTGCGTATGGTGTCCAGATGTGTTTGGCTTCCGTGTTGACGTTACGGCCATACTGCACACCTGAGCGTTCAAAATCAGACACACGCGCTCCCAAAATCACGGCTAAAGGATCCGATAATTTGAGCTGAGTTGCTGCAAAAATGGCTTTTTCTTTGGTTGTGACATCAGAGCTGCGATTGCGCGCTCCCCATTCTGGTTCAGGATAACTGCCATCCCAGTCAGAAAAATCTGGGAGCGGCAACATACCATCAGGCGGTGACTTATAAGTGAAAGTATCAAGATCACTTTTGCTATAGGAGCCGCCTACGATGAGCTTATGCGTTTTTCCCAACGCATCAAAGTTACCGGTTAACTTGCTTTTAACATTGAACTGGTTGCGTTCGGTATCGGCATGAAATGGGTTTAGGTTAAAAATCAGTCCGGTATCAGGATTCACGACTTGGTCGCCATTGGCATACATATAAAGCAGCTTTGGACTACTACTGTCACTCTCGTTATAGCTGGCATTGGTGGTCAAGTTCCAATCGGCATTAAAATCATGGTCAATATCTGCAAAGTAATAGGTATTATCAGAATCCCAGTTTGTCCAATCTGCGCTGCCATTTTTACTGGTATCCCAATCCGCTTTTGACCCATCACTTAGATAGTTTGGCAAGCCGCCCCACATGGTTGATTTTGATTTATTGTGTTGACGGCTAGCACCCACACTGACCGTGGTGCTGTCGCCCACGTCCGCATCTACTGTGGCATAAAGCAGACTTTGACCCAATTCTTGACGGTCGATAAAGGTATCACCATCTTGATAGCTAGCCACCACTCGGCCTCGTACCGCGCCACTTTCTACTAAAGATTGACTACGATCAACACTGAGACCATATTGCCCATAACGATCAACATTGGCGGATAGCTCTGTTTTTGGAACGCTACTATCAGCCCGTTTACGTATTAAGTTAACATTGGCAGAAGGGTCGCCTGAGCCGCTCATCAAACCAGTCGCGCCGCGTACGGTTTCAACATGGTCAAACATCGCGGTATTGGCAGAGTATTCGCCCATGGCAGCTTGCTGGACAAAATCGGTATTTAAGCCGTCAATTTGGAAGCTATTGATAGCAAAGCCTCTTGATGAAAGACCATTACGCGCGCCATCAACGCCACTTACTTGGATAGCAGGCGTGCGTTTAAGCACATCTATTAGGGTGGTTGAGTTTTGATCTTTGATTTGCTGATTAGTAACCACACTGACCGCTTGCGGGGTTTCTTTGGCCGACAAGCCCATACCGGTGGCGCTACTGGTGACAGGGATTGTATAGCTGTCAGTATTTTCCGTGACCTGTTTGTTCGTTTCTGCCATGACCACGATAGTTGGTAGCGTGGTACTTGGTTCTGACCTATTGTCGCCACGATTGATTTCAATGCCATTGTCATTGATTGGTTGTTGCTGTGATACTTCAGCATGGATCATAGATGAGCTTACTGCCAACGAAGCAATGGCTGAAAGGTGCATGGTTCGCTTAACGCTCCAACTTAAAGGGTTAGATTTATGCTGTTTTCTACTTTGTGTAATCATAAAGGTATCTCAATGAAAGTGAGGAGAATTTAAGGGAAGGCAGTTATTCAAGACAATAGTGCTTACTAATACATGTTAGCTTTGTAGAGCATCATGAGAAATGAGCTATTTATTAATAGTCTTGTTGAATAAATATATGGTTTGTTACGTTAGAGTTTGTACATGATAAAGATAATAATAATGATTGTCAATACAGTATTGAAATATTTTTGATACAGTGAAGGTCTACGTCATGAGATAGCACTACTTTTTTGTTAGCAAACACTATAGATAAAAATAGCACAGCAAAAAAAAGGCCACTTTTTAAAAGTGGCCTCAATTAAGCACAGTATCTGTTAAACCTTAACTATTGCCTACCTAAATTTAATCGTATCGTTTATTTCAACAGCTTCTGCATAAAGTGGGTTCGAGAAATTACTAAAAAATCCAATAACGCAATAGCCACAATGATAATAATTGCAGCTGGGAATATAATAGCCACCACAAGCAAGGGAATGGCAAACGGCCACCATATAGAAAAACTTTGACCACGTGCTGGTGGATTTAGTCCAGTGATTTCGTTGGTATTACGAGGACGACGTTGCCACCACATGACATAACCGCTCACACAAATTGCAATCACAGATAAGCAAAACAGCACATTGGCTAACACGCTCCATAATCCTAGCGTTCCCATATGAATAGCCGCACCCGCTGCCATAAATTTGCCGAAAGCATTGTAATCCTCAAAGCGGATATCAGCCAATATCTTCCCCGAATAGCGGTCGATATGCACCGTACGGTCAGCCGTTGGACTTTTCATATCGTAGCTCATAGAATCTTGGCTAATCGTCCACACTCCTGTCTCGCCTTGTGGTAGATTCAGCTGATAACGTCCTGCAAAGCCAATCTCACGCGCAAACCTATCTACCGTATCAATCATAATAGGGATATTGGACGCGATACCGTTCTCACCTTTGGTTGTCCCTGACAGCGGCATTGGCGTCAGTTCTAGCACCCAAGGTACCTCTTTGGTACTGCCCGTATTTAATACACGACCATGAGTTGCTGCAGGCGTTGCTGCTGCTCCATGAATGTGCGGCGCGGCATCGGCATTATCCATATCCATACCTGCATGATGCTGACTGTGGTCAATCGAAAGTGGCATGGGCGCGGCGCCCCATTTACCAGCGGGAAATTGACTCCAAGCCTGTACGATTCGCTCGCCCCAAATACCTGCCCAAGCCATTCCTGAAATGCAGAAAAATAATAATACAATGGATATCCAAGTGCCTAAGGTTGCGTGAATTGTACGAAAAAATGATCGCTTTTTCTTTAGGTTCGCATCATTAGCGAACAACATGGCTTTGACAGACTTACGTTTTTGCCACCACAAGTACCAACCCGTTAAAATCATCAAAATAGTTAATGAGGCGGTGGCTTCCTGAATAAAGTCACCAACCTTCCCTAATAGCAAGTCGCCATGGATGCTATCAAGAGTATTGTACAAGCCCGAATTAGTGGGCGTACTTTTAACAATATCAGCGGTATACGGATTTACCGCAACCATATTGTCATGCCCATCTGATATCACTTGAAACAAGGCCACTATCTCGGTATCACGAGGTGCGATATATTTAATCAGCGTGCTATTTGGTAAGGTTTTGAGGGCGTTTTTTGCTTGGTTGGCAATTGGGGCTTGAACCATAGACTGTGGAGGGGAAACCGTTAGACGGTCATTATCTCGGCCTGTTGTATTGGACATAAGCAGCATGCCAAGTCCTGTACCCGCTAAAATAATCAAAAAAGGGGCAATAAACATGCCTGCATAAAAATGCCATCTCCATACTGTAAAATAGCGTTGATTGTTAGGGGATTGACGTGTGTCTCTACTCATAAATATGACCTTTACCCATCTTTGGCTGCTCAATTAACGTCTATCAACGCATTGACAATAGTAATATAAAATAGCTGATTGTTAGATTCGACCTAAAATACTTTCAAGACGATAACGTGATTCTAAGGATGGCAGCATCATACAAGAAAACTCCTTAAAACACTGCGAATTATAGGAAAAAATTGGCCTTATATGAGGTTATTTTTAACTTTTTATTATTAATGATTTTGTCCCATTCATGCTTTATTTGTCCTTTATAAGAACCGCCAATGACTGCCTCTAATGCTTGTATAAACACTCTTATTGTAATTTATTAATGATAACAATAATCATTAGTGTTATCATTATTTCCGTATTGAACATTCATATCTTTTAACTCAAGACCCTCAACTACTTCTATCTGAAAGGAAATACGATGTCGTCTCTTTTACGTTCCGAATCTGCCCGAAAAAAACAATTAAAAATGGCAGTCAGGATTGGCTTATTAATGAGTATTAGCCATGCTGCATACGCTGAAGAAACGGCAAATAATATTGAAGATGTCCAAAACAAAGATGAGAATGTTGCTACGGTTAATCCGACCCCAGCGACGACCTTAGATACTATTACTGTTTATGCCGATAGCTACCGCAGTACAGGCACCAAAACTGCATTAGACCCTAACGATGCTCCAATGAGCTATAGCAGAATCAATCAAGAACTATTACAAAAACGTCAAGCAGATAGCGTTAATGCGGCGTTACGTTATGAGCCCGGCGTGAGTGCTGAGAGCCGCGGTACAGTATCTATTTTTGATGAATACAACATTCGCGGTTTTAAGACTTACTCCAATTTTTATGATGGATTACGCCTCCCCTATGACGGCGCTTGGAATTTGATGCCGCAAGTAGACATTTATGCGACTGAAGCGGTAGAAATATTAAAAGGCCCAGCATCCTCACTTTATGGCTACGCGGCTCCAGGTGGCATGGTCAATCAGGTCGCCAAAACGCCAAAAAGCACTCAAGAGTCTGAAGTACAGGTGCGCCTTGGCAATCAAAACCTCAAAGAAGTGGCAGTCGATACGACCGGCCCTATCTCAGATACGCTCAATTATCGCTTGGTGGCATTAAAACGTAAAAAAGATGGACAGATGCAGACCACAGAAGAAGAACGCACTTTAATTAATCCGTCACTTGAATGGCGACCGACAGAAGATGTCTCCGTTCTTGCCAATCTTTTTTATCAAGACGATCCCGAGATGGTGCCTTCCACTCCGCTGCCGGCTGCTGGGACAGTCTACAATGCCAGCTATGGCAAGCTAGATAGTGATGCCTACGCAGGTGACGAGTGGAATCATTTTAGCAAAGAAGTACTGATGCCAAGTGTGACTGTCAACTGGGCTATCAATGACAAATTAACCTTCAAGAATATCCTACGCTATACCGATGCCGAAGCGCAGCAGCGTAATATGTATAATCAAGAAGGGTTTATCACGGGTAGCGATAATATTTTAAATCGTGTGGCCTATACCACCGATGAAAAGATGAACAACTGGACCACAGACAATCAGCTGGCTTATCAGTTAGATACTGCCAACACCTCGCACAATTTATTATTCGGTGTGGAGTATCAAGAAACGGACAGTAGCGCTACATATTATGATGCTGGCGCAGATGGCACCCCAAACCTTGATTTGTCCAATCCCGATTTTTCGCAAATCAATGCTGGCACTTTGCCATTAGATATTTATCGACAGAAACAAGACATCGAACAAAACCAGCTAGGATTTTATGTACAAGATGAGATGCAGTGGCAAGATTTAACGGTAGTAGCAGGCTTACGTCACGACAATTTTGACAGTACCACTGAGCAAACCGACGCCTCTAAAGGTGCTGTTTATAGTAACAAGACGATTGATAACAGCGCATCAAAAACCAGTGGTCGCCTTGCTGCCATTTATGACTTTGATAATGGCTTCTCTCCTTATGCCAGCTACTCACAATCGTTTCAGCCTGTTGTCGGTAGCAACTTCGTTACTAACAAGGCATTTGAGCCCACCACCGCTGACCAATTAGAGGCTGGTATCAAATATCTGTCCCCAGATCGCGCCACACAAGGAACGTTGGCGGTGTTTGATATTACGCAAAAAAACGTCGTGGTGGCTGATGAAATCAATTACAGAAGTCAAACCCAAACGGGTGAAATTACCTCTAAAG
>NZ_RRYX01000131.1:0-7019 GCF_014861375.1 Psychrobacter sp. FME5
TAGGCTTAGATGTGTATAGTTCATGGTTGCAATCTCACTTTGGTCGGTGGATAAAAACTTTGATGCTAGCGCATCTAGGTCTTTTTTTCACCTCACATTTGGTATTGCACTTCATGTGTTAATCTAAGAAGCAATAAACTAAGAATAAAAAATCGATAAAACAGTCGATAATGCAATCGTCAAAACCCAATCATCATAAGGGATAACATGGCGATTAACAAACTTGATGCTTGAACAGTAAGCCTTTCATTAAGCAGGTTTTTTATCCAAAAAGGTCTTTAACAAATCTGTACCCTCTTGGAGTGTTATCCGTAACGTAAAGGGTGGTCAAGTGTTAAGCAGTTCGGTAAACTATATAATAGTAAAACACTCTATCAATCTACTCTAATGATTGCTGGGTTATAGCTTTTATTAGCCACGCTTTTTATTAATAAAATTTTTCATTATCAGCGCTATATTTGCCAGCACGTTGATATTATCCTGAGACTAACTTAAAACTGTGAGTAAATCGCCCATGTGGAATAGCACGCTACAAACCTTTGTGGTTGGTATGGTTATGGCAGTTGGAGTATCGTTGAGTAGCTGTGACAGCAGCAAAGACGATCTCCAAAAATCAGATACCAATGCTGAAACAATTGTAGACGACAGCAAGCAAACAGAGAATAATGCGCCAGTGCAGGACAATGCTGCCTCTAATGCTGACTTGGATGGCGCGACTGCTCAGCAAGGCACACAAGTGAAATATGATGTATCGGCTTGGGGTACTGATAAGGTACAGTCGCTCAATATAACTGAGTTAGAGGGTATTAAATCATCTTTTGGGAAGGTGCGGAGTACTGATGAAAATAGCCTAGACTATGCCAGTAATCCAGCAGCCAAATATCGCTTTATGAATACGGATGAGCCTTATTTGGATGTGATTGACTCTGAAAAATATCTTGAGCTTGGCTGGTACTTTGCTAATCCTACTGATTCTGACAAAGAAAAAGAGCTGAGTCAAAATCATGCCAAAAAGGCTTATAAACTGTCGCGCCAATTGATGGGTGAAGAGGGTGGCAGACTAATCGCTGATATACTCAATGGCCAAATTGCTAAAAATAAAGTTGTCGGTGGACACAAAGTAGAACTGGCAAAATGTGAGTTCTATAGCTGTATGCTGATCATCAATAAAACTGCTGTCCAGCCAAATAACTCATAAGCGGGGCTGGTTTTGACGTCGCCCAATAACTGGATGTGTGTACATCCGCCAAATGCTAAGTCCAGTCAATCACAGACAACCGCTTCATTAGACAATCGCGGTTTGGCATACGGTGATGGCTTTTTTACTACCATGGGCGTCATCGATGGTCAGATATTGTGGTTGGACTATCATCAGCAGCGGCTTGACTCTCACGCCAGCTCTTTGCATCTCGATTTAGACAGCCAGCTCTTATTAGTGGCCTTGCAAACGCACGCCGAGCAGCTACAACAAGGTATGCTCAAGCTCATCGTCTCCCGTGCCGCGCAAGATATTGGTGGTTATGGTTATACGCCCAGCGCCTCTGGTAGCGCTTGCGAGATTTGGCTAAAATCTTCTACGATGATCGTTAGCACGGCTGAGCAGTTGCGTTTATCTGATGATCGTTTAGTCCCCATGCAGCCTGTCAGTACTGCCGTTTGCTTGTCTTCACAGCTCGCCTGCCTACCGCCGCCATTAGCAGGACTCAAAAGCCTTAATCGTCTGGATAATGTGCTGGCAAGTGGCGAGCTTCAAGCCATTAAGGCTCATGCATTAGCGTCTAATGCAGGGCTAGACAATGCTAGTATTGGCGAAGGTTTGCTGCGCGATATGAGCGGGCGCTGGGTTGAAGGCACGATGAGCAATGTGTTTTATCAATTATCAGACTCACAATTGCTAGAGCCGCAATCCTCACAATTTGACAGCCTTTTAGACCTCAATAAACATGACTCGAATTATTTAACTCAAGGACAATGGTACACGCCGTCGATGGCACAATCGGGTGTCGCGGGCGTCATGCGACAGGTAATTATCGATGCTTTATCTACTAGCAAAAATCCTGTCATTATCAGGTCATTAAAAGACGAAGATTTACCTAGATTAAAGCAGCTATTCTTTTGCAATGCGCTGCGCGGTGTCATGCCTATGAAAAGGCTGACGTTATTATCGGGTGAAGTGATAGGTTTTTAAGCGATTTAATCGTATTTAAAAATATTAAATTTAGTATCAATACAATCGTAAGCATACAAAACAACTTCCTCGTTTCGATACGTATCTTGCGCCTTTAATAGTGCTTCTTGCTCGTTCTCTGCATTAACTTCCACAATACTGCTTAGCGTCTCGACAATCTCTATCTGAAAGACTCTCTTTAATTTCTTATCTGTTTTCATCCTTACTATCCCCGATATACGCTTATCAAAATTTCTTTAGTAGTTATATCCGCTAGATTAGCAAGGGCGCTCAAAAAGAAGTGATCGTCTTTTGTTACGTAGCCTTGTGCGCTAAGGAAAATCGATCAATTATAGCGATTTGATAAGGAAGGAAATCTATGGAATACATCTACGAAGATGAACGAATACCTCTACAAATCCGTCGACTATTAATTTTTGATGAGATTTGCAAATTAGCAAAGAAACAACCTGATGAAATTATTCACTTATCAAGATTTACTGAATTATCGCTCGGTGTTATGTATTTGAAAGACTTTAAAAAGTTTATTGCGTTTGGTGGTGTGTTTGAGTATGCAGAAACAAGAGAAGAAGTTATCGAGCAACGTATTAGAGTTTTCCCTAACGATGAGCCAGTAACAAGGGCGCTAACAGTCAATTTAAAGCAGTTTACTCAGCCCGCGCGCACAGCTATCCAGCTGGTTTGGTATTGGAATAACTATGTTAAAAATAGAATGCACGCTTACGTCGATTATCGTGAAGAACACTTTTTTAAAATCAATGATGAAATTGAATCAGAATACCCACCGCATAAGTTTCATGACCGTCTCGTTGCAACGGCACGTTTACCTTTATGGGACGATAGAGAGGAGTTAATCGCAGACGTATACCGTGATAATAAAGGACAACCGAGGCCTGAACGCTTTAATGAGAAACGTTTAATATAATTTAAGGTGTTTAGAAATTGATCGTATCTTATTAAATATTATTTAACAGGAGATAATAAATGCGTACTACCTATGAAGAAAAACGTATCCCACTACAAATCCGCCGATTGATGCTATTTAGTGAAATATGTCGTAAAGCAAAAAAATATCCTGATGAAGTTGTTCACTTAGCGGGTTATTCAAGGATAGCATTCAATATTATTTATTCTGAAAAAGATAAAAAATATACAGCATTTGGTGGGACATTTAAGTATGCGCATATACGTCAAGAAGTCATAGAGCAAGGCGTAGACAAACTATTTCATGATGAACCTGTGATGTGTGCGCTTACTGTAAAAAGACAAGCTTTTACTAAAGCTTCTCGTACGCCATTAGGACTATTAATAGGCTGGAATAAACATGTAAAAAATAAATCTTCTAAATGAATTAAGGATAATATGGACACTTTTTTTAAAGTAAATGATGAGTTGGAGATGGACTATCCTCCGCACAAGTTCTATGAACGATTGGTGGCAAGCGCTTATTTGCCTCTTTGGGATGATAATCAAACTTAATATAATTTCCGATAATGTCCACGACCCAAAAACTCAATAATGCCTCTATTGCGTAATACTTGTAATTGCTGACGGATTTTATCTTTAACATGGTTGTTTTCAGGGTATTTGAGTTTTAATAAGTCAGCAAACGCATAAACTTGATTGAGAGAAAAGCTGTCTTCTAGTCTATCGATACATTGCCACACGTCTAGCGTCCAACCACGCGAAGCTGTAGATTGCTGACGTAGAAACAAGGTTTTTTGAAATTGTTCGGTGACATTATCGCGTGGTATAACTTGCTGGTCTTTGACCAAAAATACTTTCCCTGATTCGGGCACTTTACGCAAATCGATATTACAGCCAACCCAACCTGCGCGTTTGGCAGTGGCTGATAAAGGTTTGCGCTTTATAATCATGTCCGGTTTAAAAAACTGTTTTGGAATGATTAAAAAGTTATTGACTGTATATTCTTGAGAGTAGGTTAAAAAGAAAAAACTGGGATTATCTTCGCTACTGATACGTTCAATCATGGTGTCATAAGCACCATCATTAATAACGTTACTCAACTTTGCCTTTTTACTTTTTAGCTCATATTCCTCGTCACAGTTTGAGCAATAAAAGTCAGCGACAGGTTGGTTATTAGCAAATTCAGCCAATGGTTCGGCATTACAATTTGGACAATAGCTTTGATTAGTGACCCAATCTTCACTTAGCACCCTAATCCTTTGAGGTTCAGATTTATAGTTTTTGGCAAGACTTTGATTAAAGTTTAGATTCATAATCAATTTTCGTTATCAGATGGGTTATGAGTATTAAGCCATATAACTTGGCCTAAACACCGAGTTAATGCATAAGCTAAGCAAATACCATTGAAAATCACACAGTTCAGTGCTAAATTCTAGCAAACTTCTGCCTCGCGAGTTGCCATGAGCAAGCCTACACCTGAAACGCCTCCTGAACGTCCTAATGATACGCCATCGAATAAGCAAGATGGCACTGTTGACGAGCGTGTCGATACGGTTGATACCACGCTGCCGGATACGCAACCAGAGGTCGATGGGATAGAGCAGCCGCCAGCAACGGATGTCTCGCTCATCAGTGGAGACAGTAAGCCGCGAGAGTATAAAGCGGACAATCAATCGTTTTTTATGCAGCGCGGCTATCAGGTGTTGCTCGTGCTGGGGCTCATAGCTGCATTTTTGCTAGTGATGGTTTATCAGACATTATTTGGACGTGTTGAGCAGCCAAAGCAGATGGTCACGATTGAGCAGGGTCAGACATATTATGGATTATTGCCGCAATGGCAACAGCAGATTCCGCTGTTTTCTGCCAGTATCGCCAAGCTGTATATCAAGTCGCAAGTCGATGGCCCACTGCATGCGGGTATCTACCAATTACCAGAAAATCCCACCATTGCTGAGGCACTACAAGTGCTAGGGCAAGGGGCAAAAGCGGCGATGGTTAAGGTACAAATCATCGAAGGCAAAACCTCGAAGGATTTATATCAAGCGTTACGCGATAATGACAATATCATAAAAGAGGCACTGACCGACGCTAGTGGCAATGATAACGACAATGCCAGTATTGCTCAGACATTGGATTTGGCAGGTATATTGCCCGATGCGGTGACCAGCAGTGATGATGCTATCGTCAATCATAACCTTGAAGGCTGGTTTGCCCCAGATACGTATTATTACGGTGAAGGCACCAGTGATAAAAAAGTGCTGACTGACTTGTATAAGCGTCAACAGCAAGCGCTGACCGACGCGTGGGAAAACCGTGCGCCTAATTTGCCTTATAAAACCCCTTATGAAGCGCTGGTGATGGCATCTATCATCGAAAAAGAAACCAGCGTGGTAGAAGAGCGTCCTTTGGTATCAGCAGTGTTCAATAATCGCCTCAATAAAGGCATGCGCCTGCAAACCGATCCGACCATTATCTATGGTATGGGCAGTCGCTATGACGGCAATATTCGCCGTAAAGATATCGATGAAAAAACTGCTTATAATACCTATCAAATTGATGGCTTGCCGCCCACACCAATCGCCCTGCCGTCTGCGGCTTCCATCGAAGCGACTTTGCATCCTGCTGATAGTGAAGCGCTATACTTTGTGGCGACCGGTAACGGCGGGCATAAATTCACCAGCAGCTTGAATGAGCACAATCAAGCGGCAAAAAAATATCTCAGCGTTATGCGTGAAAAGAAAGCCCAAACACCGCCGCAGTAAGTTGTTTCTTTAGCTTGTTGTTAAATAAGAAACCTATCGTTTATTGAGCATTTCGTTTATTGAGCGTTATCATTATAAATATAACGCTCGTCAATGACATAAGGTCATATCATGTCAGCATCCACACAAACACCGTTGTCTCAAAACACCACTACACCGACTCAAGGGCGCTTTATCAGTTTTGAGGGCACTGAAGGTGTGGGTAAAACCACCGCTATCGAGCAGTTATGCGCACATTTGCAGGCGCGTGGTATTGATTATCTGCGTACTCGTGAGCCGGGCGGTAGTCCGTTTGCGGAGCGTTTGCGCGCTATCCTGTTAGACCCTGAGACGGCTATTAATGATGATACAGAATTGCTATTAATGTTTGCCGCACGCTGTGACCATATGCAGCAAGTGATATTGCCAGCGCTACAACGCGGCACATGGGTGATATGTGATAGATTTACCGATTCGACCATTGCTTATCAGGGCTTTGGGCGGGCGCATGGTGATGAAGCAGTACGTGCCAAGATTGAGTTGCTTATCGAGCAGTTTTTGACGCAACTACCCGAGCTGACCTTGTGGTTAGACCTGCCCGTATTAGAAGGTATGGCGCGTGCCAATAAACGTAGCGCAGCCGATCGTTTTGAGCAACAAGCAACAGAGTTTTTTACTTGGGTGCATAAAGGTTTTAGCACGCTGGCGACCGAGTACCCCGAGCGTATACAGCGTATTGATGCAACTGGTACGGCTAGTGAGGTTAGCGAACGTATATGGCAAACAGTTCAGGACAGGTTTGAGCTGAGTTGATTCATTTTAAAGCTGATACGAGTACTACTGGAGTAAATTTTTCGCGGCCTCTGTCACGCTTGCGAACAGCAAGCAAGAAAAATTTATAACAGTAGCACGTGGCTATTTACTTTATTACAATCGTATCGCTCTTGTTTAGAACTGCCTATAGCCCTGAAGCAAAAAGCCCCAACTGTCCGTTGGGGCTTTTATATTTTATAGATTAATTTGGTGTAATGGACAAAATTCATGCTAAAAAGTAGAAGGTAGTCGCTAATGGACATAATTCATGCTATTTGAGTGACTTCGACCCTAAAAAGTCTTTAATAAACCGTAACTTACGGTACTCATTTAACCCATGATGACTGTGC
>NZ_RRYX01000132.1:0-6972 GCF_014861375.1 Psychrobacter sp. FME5
CTATAAATTTAATACTATGTTTTGCCCCTTTAAGGGCATAAATCTGGTATCGTTCACCTAGGCTTAGATGTGTATAGTTCATGGTTGCAATCTCACTTTGGTCGGTGGATAAAAACTTTGATGCTAGCGCATCTAGGTCTTTTTTTCACCTCACATTTGGTATTGCACTTCATGTGTTAATCTAAGAGTATTTTAACTATACTGTTTCAGATAAAAAGTTACTAAGTAAAAAGGCGCAAATCGCTAGGTTTATAACTGCGATTTGCGCCTTTTTTAGTTTTAACCTAGTGATTTTAACCATCTATTTATTGATAGGTAATAAGTATCAAACTAAGGTGATGGGTTTGGTTGCTGGGTATGTACTGCTTCGATAGCGGCTAATACATCTGAGCTCAAGGTTAAATTTATACTATCGATATTGGATTGGAGCTGATCGGTACTGCTCGCGCCAATGATATTACTGGTGACAAACGAGCGCGAATTGACAAAAGCCAATGCCATTTGTGCCATATCCAAACCCGCATCAGCGGCAATTTTGGCGTATTGAGCGGTGGCTGACTTTGCTTGCTCATTGGTATAACGCGCAAAGCGCTCATATTTGGTCAGGCGCGCCCCTGCTGGTCGTTTACCACCGAGATATTTACCAGATAATACGCCAAAACCTAGCGGCGAATAAGCCAGTAAACCAACATTTTCACGATGGGCAATCTCTGCCATGCCGACTTCGTATAAGCGGTTTAGCAAACTATAAGGATTTTGCACAGTGATGGGTGCAATCAAACCGTTTTTATCGGCTTCCCATAAGTAGCGCATCAGTCCCCACGCGGTATCGTTCGATAGGCCATAAGCACGAATACGACCTTTTTTAATTTCATCATTTAACGCTTGAATGGTTTCCAAAAAAGGCGTTAAATCCTCTAACGATTGTGCCGCCATCGCTTCGTTATAACCGCGCTGACTAAAGAAGTTCGCTTGCCGTTCAGGCCAATGCAGCTGATAGATATCGATATAATCAGTTTGCAAACGCTCAAGATTGCCATCGATGGCGCTGCTGATTTGCTCAGCGGTATAACGCGTTTGCCCCTCACGTAAAAAGTCCATCGGTGACATTTTGCTGGCAAGAATAACCTTGTCGCGCTGTTTGGTCTTATGGAACCAAGTGCCCATAAAGCGTTCGGTATCGCCTTGCTTGTCTTTATCTGGCGGTGATGGATACATCTCAGCGGTATCCCAAAAGTTCACTCCTTCGCTGAGTGCCATATCCATCTGCGCGTGTGCATCGCTTTCGCTATTTTGCTGCCCCCAGGTCATTGTCCCCAAGCAAATTTTGGAGACTTGTTCATCGAGTTGTGGCAGTGTTTGATATTGCATCTACTTATCCTTTTTTATTCTATAGCCAATCCTATATAAAATGGCTACGGTGTCAGGCTTACTCAGTCTATTATTTGTAGTACTTTGATTTGCCTTACTTATGTCCAATTTATCTTGAAACGACTATGTTGTCAGCCGTTTTTAGTATTTACATCAGCTTTACACCAGTGACGCCCGATGGGGTGACTTTAAATACTTTGACCTTAAATAACACCGACTGACCTGCAAGCGGATGGTTGAAGTCAACTTCTACCTCATCGTCTTTGATGGCGCTAATCGTACCGGGTAGGGTGTTTTTACCTTTGTCTTCAAACTCAACCAGCATGCCAATTTCAGGATTGTCAGCAACCAATGCAAATTGGGTACGACTAAAATGCTGAATATTGTCAGGATTCCACTCACCAAATGCTTGCTCAGGCTCAAGGTGAGCCGTACGCGTATCTCCAGCACGTAAGTTCATCAACACTTGCTCAAAACCAGGCAATAAGCTCTCGTCGCCAATGGTCAATGACACTGGAGCGTCGCGGTTAAAGGTTGAGTCAATCACCGTACCATTTTCTAGCGATACTTCAAAATGTAGCTTCACAAGGCTGTCGTGTGTGATACGTATGTCTTCATTAGGGGTAATAAATTGAGAGTCGGTCATAATAGTAGCCACCTATTGCTGGAGTCGGGAATGGGTTGAGAACGATGTTAGAAATGATAAGCCATCTAAGAAAGGTTGTAAGCCTAAATAGTGTAACCCAAATAGTGTAATATATTTAGCAAATCTAATAGAGAGCGACAATATCGATGGCACATAAACAACAAGGTCGGGTGAAAAAGTGGCAAGATGATAAGGGTTTTGGCTTTATTGAAACCGAAACAGGCGAGACGGTGTTTTTTCATGTGAGCGAATTTAAAGCCCAGCGTCGTCCTAATATTGGTGAAGAGGTTGTTTTTAGTGTTGGGCAAGACAATCAAGGGCGACTGCAGGCAAAATCAGTGCAAGAGCTGGGCTTTATACAACAAAAAATGGCACAAAAAAATCAGAAAATCCGTCAGCGAAACCAAAAGCGTAGCGCGCAAGCAGAGTTTGAAGCAGGGCAAAAGAAACGTTTATTTCTTGGTGCTGGATTTTATGGGGTATTAATCTTACTGGTGGTCATGAACAAGCTAAGCTGGCTAGTCGTTGGTTGGTATGTAGCATTGGGCGTAATAACTTACCTCACCTACGCCAAAGATAAGGCTGCTGCCCAAAATGGTGATTGGCGAACACCTGAGATGACATTGCATATTATGAGCGCGCTTGGTGGCTGGGTCGGGGCGATGATCGCGCAGACTTATCTACGTCATAAGTCACAAAAGCCTGAGTTCCGCATGGCGTATTATTTGACGGTAGTCATTAATATGGCAGGATTGTTGTTTATATTAGCGGGCGGTGGCTTAGAAGCTTTAGCAGAGTGGCTGTAAAAAAATGCCTTCTTTCTCAATTTTTAAGAAAACCCTGCATAAACAATCCCCCAATACAGTTGTCTATATTGGGGGATTGATGACAAGTAGACTGTATTTTTAATATTATGCTTTAGCGTTACGCTTACCTTCCAAAAACAGCATATCAATGACAATCAATGCCACACCGATACAAATGCCAACATCGGCAATATTAAAAATCGGATAATGCCAAACGTCAGCATAATGAACATGGATAAAATCGATAACGTGACCATGGAGCAAGCGATCAATTAGGTTGCCAAGCGCGCCACCGAGTACTAGAGCCAACCCTGTGGATAGTAGCTTGGCTTTTCGCGGTACTTTAACCAAGTAGATGATTAAAAACAGCGACATGATCAAAGCCAGTGCAGAAAAGAACCATTTTTGCCAGCCGCCAGCATCTGATAGAAAACTAAAAGCTGCGCCGTAGTTATAAGCGAGCGTCCAGTTCAGAAATGGCTCAATGACAGGGACGGGGTCAAGGAAGTTTAGATTGGTTTCGGCGAGCCACTTGGTCCACTGATCTCCAATAAGTACGACCAGTGCCAACAGATACCAAGAAAACGCGCGACTGCCATTAGCGATCACTTTTGGGGTTTTATTCAAACGACCTTTAGGTATCGATGAGCTACCTGTGGTGGCATGGGCTGGCGTAGGCGAATTATCGACCTCGATATTCGGCTGCTTATTTTCTGCTGAATCCGCTGAGTTAGGCGTTAGGTTAGGCATAGTGACGCACCTCGCCATCGCCGCTGACGTTGGTTGCACAGCGAGCACAAAGTTCAGGATGTGTGCTATCGGTACCGATATCATCACGGATATGCCAGCAGCGTACACACTTGGTGCCAGTTGCTGCGCTCACGTCAACTACCAAGTCGACAGACTCATCGGCGCTACTATCAGCTTGCTCTGTTGTAGCTTCTTTATGAGCAGTAGGTGCCGCGCTCATTGGTTTTAACGTTGCGCTACTGGTAATAAGTACAAAACGCAGTTCTTCGCCAAGCTTGGCTAAGCTGTCATGCATCGCACCGTCCGCGTAAAGATTGACATCGGCAGATAAGTTAGCATTGATGATTTTTTCACCGCGCGCCGTTTCGATATGTTTATTGACGATATCTTTTGCTTGCATGATGCGTTGCCAGTCATCGTTGCTGATGGCGCTTAGCTCAAACTCTGGGAAGGTATACCATTCTTCAGTAAACACATAGCCTGCTTCGTTGCCGTTTTTACCTTCTAATACTTCCCATGCTTCTTGCGCAGTGAACGACAAAATTGGTGTAATCCAGCGGATCAAAGCATGGGTAATATGATAAATCGCCGTTTGCGCAGAACGGCGTGGCTGACCATCAGTTTGGGTGGTGTACTGGCGGTCTTTGATAATATCTAAATAGAAGCTACCTAAATCTTGCGAGCAAAACGCGGTGATATGCTGGGTGACTTGGTGGAAGTCCATCGCATCATAAGCACTAATGATTTGTGCTTGTACCGTTTGCGCGCGTTCAATGATAAATTTATCGAGGCTGACCAGCTCATTAATATCCACGCTATTGGTCACCGGATCAAAGTCATCGGTATTGGCAAGCAAAAAACGTAGCGTATTACGGATACGGCGATACATATCAATCGCCCCTTTAAACACCGTTTTACCAGCGCTCATCTCATAACGATAATCGCTCGATGCAATCCACAGACGCAGCATATCTGCGCCTGTTTTATTGATCTCGTCTTGCGGGGTAATGATATTGCCAAGTGACTTACTCATCTTGCGGCCGTTTTCATCGACCACAAAACCATGGGTCAATACTTGCTTAAACGGTGGGCGCTCGTACATGGCCTCAGAGGTCAGCAATGACGTCTGGAACCAACCGCGATGTTGGTCAGAGCCTTCTAAATACAAATCGGCTGGATTGGTCAGCTCGTCACGTTGTTCAAGTACGGTAAAATGCGTCGTACCTGAGTCAAACCAAACGTCTAAGGTATCAGTCGCTTTATCATAATCAGCGGCTTCGCTACCCAAGAAGTCTTCACAGTTGGCATCAAACCAAGCTTCCACGCCGCCTGCATCGATTTTTTGCGCCGCTACTTCCATCAGCTCTAGGGTATTTGGATGCAGCTCACCCGTTTCTTTATGGGTAAAGAAAGTAATCGGTACACCCCAAGTACGCTGACGTGAAATACACCAATCAGGGCGACCGGTCATCATCGCCTCAATGCGATTTTGCCCCCACGCTGGGGTCCAATTGACTGAAGGAATATCAGCAAGCGCACGCTCACGCAGACCTTTGGTTTCCATATTGATAAACCACTGCGGCGTCGCACGGAAGATAATCGGCGATTTATGACGCCAGCAATGCGGATAGCTGTGTTCAATCTTAGTATGGCTGATTAAGTGGCCGTTTTCATGTAAGGTGGCGATGATTTTTGGGTTGGCTTTATAGATATGCTCACCAGCAAATACTGCCGCACTTTCTAGGTAAACGCCTGTTCCACTCACTGGGTTTTCAACCGGTAAGTTATATTTAAGACCAACGATATAATCGTCTAAACCGTGACCAGGTGCCGTATGGACCAAACCCGTACCGCTATCGGTGGTTACATGGTCGCCTAAGATAAGTGGTACTTGGCGCTCTGCAATCAATGGATGTTGAGCACGTAAACCTTCGAGCTCGCGACCTGATACAGTCGCTAACATACCTTGATTGCTAAGTTTTAGCTCGCTTAAGGCAGTTTCAACTAAGTCAGTTGCTAATAGGAAGTTGCCCTTTTCAGTAGCAACTACACTATAATCATGTTCAGGATGTACAGCGATAGCTTGGTTAGCAGGTAAGGTCCAAGGCGTTGTTGTCCAGATAACAGCGGCAATATTGCCCTCTAGCTCAGCCAATGCGGCTACTTTTTCGATATCCAAAACATCGAAGCTAACATAGATAGCGTCAGAGACTTTGTCTTGGTACTCAACTTCGGCTTCAGCCAACGCAGAGCTACAGTCCAAGCACCAGTTGACCGGCTTCATACCGCGTGTCACATGACCGTTATCATGAATTTTGGCTAGCGCGCGTACGATGTTAGCTTCTTGGTGAAAATTCATGGTTAGGTAAGGGTTGTCCCAATCGCCAAACACACCTAGACGTTTAAAATCAGCTTTTTGTAGCTCAATCTGCGTGCTGGCATATTCACGGCACAGCCCACGAAATTCAGTCGCCGAAACTTTTTTCCCAACTTTACCGACTTTGGCTTCGACTTTTTGTTCGATAGGTAAGCCATGACAGTCCCAACCGGGCACATAAGGCGCATCAAAACCTGATAGCGTTTTTGATTTAACAATAATGTCTTTCAGTACTTTATTCACCGCGTGACCCAAGTGAATCTGACCGTTGGCGTATGGAGGGCCATCGTGCAAAATATACTTGGTCGCCCCAGCACGCGCCTGACGGATTTTTCCGTATACGTCGTCAGCTTCCCAAGCAGCAAGCCAATCTGGCTCACGTTTGGCGAGGTTGGCGCGCATCGCAAATGGCGTATCAGCAAGGTTTAGAGTGTCTTTATAGTCGTGGCTTGGTTTATCAGTACTTTTATCAGTCATAGAAGGTGTCTTTTAGAGTGGTGATTAAAATTAGAGTGGTGATTAAAATTGGATTAAAAGTGCGCTAAAAGCTAGCGGCAATATTAAAAGTCATACCGTTCAAGGCAATACAATTTAGGGCAAAATCGGGATTAATGCTTAGTAGCAGTTGTTTCTCCGGCTTATTATAAGGTGTCGTAAATAAGCGATGAACAACAATCCGCTGCTTATAAATTACTTATAAAATAGTCATGTCAATCATAAGTGCTAATAAGACGAATGCAACATAAAATACATCTAATAAGATAATGAGAACGTTTATAAAAATAACGTCAGCTATTATATGACAAAAACAGTGGGGTAAAAAGAGCTGTCCAGTATCGCATTTACAGCCACCAAAACCACTCACAAAATTTGTTTAACTAGGGCGTGTCATCAATTAAGCCAAACGACACAAGAAACTAAGTGAATGGCACTAAGGAAATGACTGGCTAACTTATCATAGCGAGTGGCAATCGCACGATACTGCTTAATCTTGGCAAAGAAGTTCTCTATTAGGTGCCTCG
>NZ_RRYX01000133.1:0-6876 GCF_014861375.1 Psychrobacter sp. FME5
GTGGTTTTACTATGAAGACGCTTTTTCCACTTCTGGATAGTCGTTGGACTGATATCATAGAAAACAGCAGCTTCGGCAAAGGTCATGCCCTCATCTAAGCTTTTTAAAACTTGTTTGCGATAATCTAGGGAGTAAGTCATGGTCGTTTATACTGGTAATCGTTTAATTGATTTATTTTATAACATTTTTGTGGTCATCTGACTATACCTAATATTGTATACTTAACCTTTTTGACGTGTACCTTAGACTTTAATTTAAAGATGATTAAGCTAGATAGAGCCTATGTAAATAGGCTCTTTTTTTATACATTGAAAAATCATCATTGCTTTACTTAAGTTTATGATCATTTATTATTTATAATAAAAATACCAATCAACCGTTGTTATAAGGAATGTTTTTGTTTATATTATCGACACTTACATTTTTAAGCGTCGATAGAAGTGTGGATATCAAAAAAAGTTGATTGCTAATCTTTACAAGACTGTTCATTTAAGAATCAAAAAACTTTAGCTGTTAATAGAACTTCTATTTATTTTTATAACTCTTACATTAAAGTGGAAATTATTATGAATAAAAATAACGTCATTGATTTAGATAGTTTAAATGTCGATGAGCTACGTGCCATCACTGAAAACGCCCAGCAGCTTATTGAAAAGAAACAACATCAGCGTCTGTATGATGCTTATATGCAGTTTGAAAAAATTGCAGAAGACAGCAATGCGACCATCGAAGAGGTTTTACAGGCGGGCGAGAAACTAGAGAAAAAACGCAACATTAAATATCGTAATACCGATAATGACGAAGAAACGTGGACGGGTCGAGGCCGTAAGCCAACGTGGTTGGTCGAAGCGTTAGCAGCAGGCCGTAGTCTGGAAGATTTTGCTATATAGTTTGGCAATAGTACATTATTACAACCTTATCGCTTTTATTTCGAACGGACGATACTTAGGTTATAAGGCTTATTTATAACGGTCTATTTATAAATATTAGCTTTTATCGTTAGACAGAAGCCAGTATCTTGATTACCAGTATTTTGGTAAAAAGATACTGGCTTTTTTTCTGTCATCTGTATGCTATTGTTTGTTATGATAATGACGTTTTTGTCTTCTATAAGAGTTATACAACCGTGCCCCAAGTATCCGCGTCGTCTCATAAGCGTCCCCGTAAGCTGTGGTGGCTGGTTGGGCTTATATTATTTTCATTATTTGCGGTATTACAAATGCCAGCGTCGTGGTTACTGGAGAAGTATGCCCCTGATACACCTTACGTGCAGCATGTGTCTGGCAATTTATGGCAAGGCTCAGCGATTTGGCAGATGCCTGTGTCAGCGACATCGCTTACAGGTACGGCTGAATGGTCGTGGCAGCCATGGCATTTGTTATTGGGTAAGCTAAGTGCTGATGTCGATATCAACTCAGAGCAAACTCGCCTAAACGGACAAGTTAAAATAGGTCTAAACTCGTGGCAAGTGAAAAACATGAGCGGTAAAATTGCACCTGAAACCTTAGCTAATATCGTCGATTGGCAATTGCCCAATACGCCAATTCAGGTCAATAACGTCTCGCTCAAACGTCAGTCTGGCTCAAATATGTCAGCGGACACTGACCCATCAAGGTCATCTAGTAAGCTAACTGGTTTTAGTCAAGCAGATGGTCAATTGACATGGGTGGGTGGTGAAATAGGCTATCCTAGCGGCGGCAAGGTTTTTTATCTGACCATGCCCGCATTGCATGCTGAATTAAGTGCCGAACAAAAAAATAATAAAAACCTGCTTCATATCAATTTGTTAAACAATCAAGACAAGCGCTTAGGCGACCTATATATCGATAGTGACAATATGTTGGACGTCAGTTTGACCCAGCGTTTACTAGAAAACATGCCTGACTATAAAGGCCAAGCCCCGCAAGACACACCGGTTGTCAGTGTGCGTCAGCCGTTGCTAAATGGGCTGGGAGCACGCTAAATGATGAATGTCTCCACAAATTTAAAACCAGTGTTCAATACTCTCAATCGCTTTTCGGGTTGGTTATTATTATTAGCCATTGGCTGGTTATGCTGGACAGCAGCACGGCTATTGTGGCTGTTATTGGCTGCGCCGTTAGCGCCCGCATTGCCATTAGCGCCTTTGAAAAACACGTCTACATCGGGCAAAGATTATAGTAGTTTATTCGCTATTTTTGCCGATCCTGACCCTATCGCTGCGGTCGTGCAGCCACCACCCAATATCAGTTTAAAAGGAGTGTTGTTGGCAATACCAGAGAGCATGTCTTCAGCACTATTGGATGTCGATGGTGAGGTAAAAAACTATCGTATCGGCGACCCGTTAAAGGACAGTGATTATACTCTGATCGCCGTCGATTGGAATGAAATCATTATCGCTGACGCCAACGATAAGCAAACGGTTATTAGCATGCCAGAAGCGATGCCATTAGACCAAAGCGCTATGATGGCAGGCGCGGTTAGCAATCAGCGTTTGCCAAACAGTGACACGTTACCTGTTGTTCCTCAATCAGCGCAAAATCCTGATATGGAACCAGCAGCGGCTAGCAGCGACAGTGACGAAAGCAGTCCACAATCTGCTATCGAAGAAGCGGTCACGGCATTGCAAGACAACCCTGCCAGCTATCTAAGCAGAATGGGTGTGATGGCATCAGGTGAAAGCTATCAAGTAACAGCAGCGATGCCTGCCAAATTGCGTAATCGTCTAGGGCTTGAGCCGGGCGATAAAGTGCTGACTGTCAATGGCCAAAGCGTCGGCAACAATCCTGCACAAGATGCTGGGCTGCTACAACAGGTACAGCAAACAGGTGAGGCGCAAATAGAAGTACAACGTGGCGATCAAGTCATTACTATACGTCAGCAGTTTTAGATGAAATATAGTTGATATACTTTAAAAATAAATGTTTGTTAGCTGCTATCCTTAGCGATATGATAGCCAAAAATCCTAGCACCCATTAAACGCAGCACATACTAAGTGACATCACTGTAGGTAAACATCAATATGGTAAGTTTTTATAATTTTTCAGTCACACCTTTGCACCATATCTTGCAGCGTCTGATGCGACTGTGTCGTCCGTTTTGCCTAGCGGTGCCACTATGGGCGGCGAGTACGGGTCTGGCGAGTGCTGAAAGCTGGAAGGTTAACTTACAAGATGCCGATATCAAAGCCTTCATCAATGAGGTGGCCACCATCACTGACCAGAACTTTGTCCTTGATCCTCGTATCAACGGTAATGTGACGGTCATCTCTAATAAAGCCTTGTCCCGTGATGAGATTTACCAGCTGTTTTTGAGTGTGATGCAGGTCAATGGTATTGCCGCCATCGACTCAGGAACCACCGTTAAGCTGGTACCAGATAACGTCGCCAAACAGTCTGGTGTGGCAGTCGATTTGCGTGGTGACAGTGTCGGTGAATCGCTGGCAACTCGCGTTATTTATTTGACCAACACTCAAGCTGCAGAAGTCTTGGGTGTCATTCGTCCGCTAATGCCGCAGTCGGCGCACGCGGCGGCTGTACCGGGAGTCAATGCGCTAGTATTATCTGATCGTGCGGATAGCCTCAATCAACTGACGGCGCTCATCCGTGATTTGGATAGTAATGTGAATGATAGCCTGCGCGTGATAACGCTACGTCATGTCGATGCCGAGCGCATGATGGAGCTGATTAGTGCACTGGTTGCGAGCGCTGGTAGCGGTCAAGCACAAGGCGGCAACAATCAGCTGAAAGTTATCGCCGACACGTCCAGTGACAGGTTGCTAGTCAAAGGCAGCCCTGAGATGATTGCCAAAGTTCAAGAAATGGTCAATCAGTTGGATACGACACCGACAAGGCGTTTGAGTGGTTTGCGCGTTTTTCGTTTAAAATACGCCAGCGCCAATCATATTGCAGAGATGCTACGTGGGTTGCTCGCCAATCAATCGATTAATAGTTCTGGTGCAACTTCCTCCTTAGAGTCAGCATCATTGGACGATGCGGGTAATGGAGGTTCTGCCTCGACGACTGAAACTAATGGCATCAACGCGGGCTCTGCAACCTCAGCTATATCAGGCTCAGGCTCATCTGGTGCAAACACAGGTATAGGCGGTCGACCCTTTAGTATTATCGCTGACGAAACCCAAAACGCGGTCATCGTCAATGCGGCGCCTGAATTGATGTTTGAGATTGAAGATGCCGTCAACCAATTAGACAGTCGCCGCGCGCAAGTCTTAATTCAAGCGGCAATCGTTGAAGTCTCAGGTGATGATGCGACCCAGCTTGGCGTGCAGTGGGCATTGGGCAATGCCAATAGTGGTTACGGTGTGGTGAACTTTAATAACGTTGGTGCGAGTGCTGTTTCACTTGCCGCAGCGGCTTTGTCAGGTGGTGCAAATATTAGCGCCGCCGCAGGTTCTATTGCAGGTGCTCTGGTTGGTATTGGTGATAGCCGCAAAGATAGCGAGGGCAATACAGAGTTTTATGGCGCAATCTTGCAAGCGCTTGACTCCTCAACCAGTGCCAATCTGTTGTCTATGCCGTCAATTTTGACCCTAGACAATGAAAAAGCCAGTATTTTAGTCGGTCAAAACGTGCCTTTTGTCACAGGTTCTTATACCACAGGCAGTGACTCTTCTACCAATCCATTCCAAACCATTGACCGCCAAGATATTGGTATTAATCTCAATGTTATCCCGCATATTGGCGATAATGGCACAGTGCGTTTGGAGGTCTCGCAAGAGGTTTCCTCAGTTGTGCCAGGCAGCGCTGGAAATGCGAGTGGCTTAGTGACCAATAAAAGCCTTATCAATACGACGATTTTAGCCGACGATCAGCAAACCATTGCTCTAGGTGGCTTGATGCGTGACAACACAACCACACGGCAACAAAAAGTCCCGGGATTAGGTAGTGTACCCGTCATCGGACGGCTGTTCCGCTCTGACAATGACAGCACTCAAAAGAGTAACTTAATCATATTCTTACAGCCAACCATTCTCCGTGATGGCGGGGCGGTTGCTAGCGTTACTGAGCGTAAGTTTAATCAGATGCGCGTCTTACAGTTGGTTATTGATAAAAACGGTACCATTAAGCAACTGCCACTGAGCGGGACTGAAGGTTGGAATGGCGACGTCAGTGCAGATTATAAGCTGATGCCACTCAATCCATTAGTGCCTAAACGCGATCAAACGCCAAATGCTGCGCCCCAGGGATTTACCAAAGTAGATAGTCCTAACGATGGCATAACAACCTATCCGCTAAAACGCTAAAATGTTAATGTTTCGATAAATAACCGTCTTGGCGCGACGTCAACTAAGCAATAACCTCCTACCTCCAAGTCTTTATAAGTACGGTACAATAAATCAAATTGTACCGTACATTAGCTTGCTTATTCATAACACAGATAAACATAGCCCTCTGACTATCCAAGTATAATAAGTAATAGTTAGATAATGAACATGAATACTGCGTATGATGATGTAGAGGTTAGGAGTCAATATAATGACCGAGCAAAAAAACACAAAGAAACGCCTTGCCTTGGGCGCTATTGCTATCGCTTTGCTGATTATCCCTCGGCGTAGTAGCCGAAAAGCGGATAACAAGTTACCTGCCCGTGATAGCATAAAAAAATAGCCGCCACCAGTGTCACATTTGAATATTCAGCAAGCTTTAGTGCTGACAGAGTATTTTGATAAAAATATTAATAGAGTGTTTTGATAAAAATATTAATTTTGGAGTCTGTTTATGACCTTTGTTGATTCATCTGCCATGGCCAAACAGACATCACCCAGTATTTACCCCCTCATTGATACTCATACTCATTTTGATGCCCCCGTTTTTGATAACGATAGACAGCTACAAGCGCAGCAAGCCTATGAGCGAGGTGTACGTCATTTGGTGTTAGTAGGGTATCTGTATCGGCATTTTGAGCGGCTATATGACATTGAACAGGTATTAAACCAGCAATCATTAAATAAGCTGTCGCATCTTTCTACATCACAATCCTCTACCATGAAAGCTGATGACGATGATGAAGGTAGTGATAAAAGCAGTGATAAATTACGTATAATAAGTCATGTGGCGTTAGGGCTGCATCCGTTTTATATTGAACAGCATAACCAAGACCACCTAAAACAGATGGCAAAAATTATCGCTGAGCGGCGCCCATTAGCCATTGGTGAGATTGGCTTGGATACCTTTACCGATGCTATGAAAGTACCCGCTATATTTGCCAAGCAACAGCAGTTTTTTAAGGCGCAACTGGATATGGCGGTAACTCATCAACTACCAGTGATGCTGCATATCCGTAAAGCGCACGCAGAAGCATTAGCAATACTAAAAGCGCATGATTATGATGCGCATCAGTTAGGTGGTATCGCCCATAGCTTTAGTGGCGGCGTCCAAGAGGCCAAGGCGTTTGTAAAGTTAGGTTTTAAGCTTGGCGTGACCGGCCAAGTGACCAACCCAAATGCTAAGAAATTGCGCCACGCTATCCAAGCTGCCGTCGACGTTTACGGTATTGAGTGTTTGGTGATAGAAACCGACTGCCCAGATATGACGCCTATCATGTGTCAAACGTCAAACGGCAGCCAATCAGCTCGATCAGCCTCATCAGCACTGGGGCAGAGTCCAAATAATGAATGGGGCGATGCGCCATCACATAACAGAAATGTGCCTGCCAATCTGCCATGGGTGTTATCAAGCTTAAGTGAGTTATTAGATGTGTCAATTGCCAAGCTTGCTGAGCAGTTATGGCACAATAGTTGCAGTGCTTTACAGACAGAATGGCGCTATCCCATATAAAATTAGTAGGCTATACCAGCAATAATAGAATACTTAGATTAACACACCAAGTGCAACGCTAAATTATATTATAGAACACCTGATTGGGCGTTTTAAACCC
>NZ_RRYX01000134.1:0-6862 GCF_014861375.1 Psychrobacter sp. FME5
CTATAAATTTAATACTATGTTTTGCCCCTTTAAGGGCATAAATCTGGTATCGTTCACCTAGGCTTAGATGTGTATAGTTCATGGTTGCAATCTCACTTTGGTCGGTGGATAAAAACTTTGATGCTAGCGCATCTAGGTCTTTTTTTCACCTCACATTTGGTATTGCACTTCATGTGTTAATCTAAGATAGCTGGATAAGGGTTTGCTGCTTATCAATTAAGGTGTCAATTTGGGCGGTTTCGTGGTCGAGGAACTCACCAATTATAATTTGTTCGTTAAACGGTAATGATGGAATTTTAATGCTAACTAAGTCAGTAGCATTAATGGCTGGATAACTGACACCAACAGATAAAGATACAACTTCTTTAATAAAACCTTTTGCTCTCAAACAATAAGCAGCATAACCTTTATATAAATATTCGCTAGGACGTATCACTGCAAATCCAGTTGAAACAATCATATTTTTTGGTGGATTATTTATAGGGGCAATAGCTTCTAAATAAGTTCGTACAGTAGAAACAATAACATCACCGTCTTGCACAATTCTTTTTGCCCTTGAAGGAGCATTTTCGAAAACCATGTTCTCGGTGTTTGTGATACCTTCGGTTGATGAAACACTCCCAATATCCACATACTCTAATTCCAACTCTTTACTAGTTGAGTCTGGCAAAACTTCATCGTTATAAGTGCATAAATACTTAAGCGGTTTATCTCCCCAATGAGTAGGAACTTGTCCCAACCACGGAACCCCTGAAGCTTTATACTCTGCATATTGCTGATACTTCGCCATTACGAATGCACCTCACCCAATAACTGCATAATCTCGCTACTGACCGCATCCAAGTCTGCATCAATCTCGCTCAGTGCGCGTGGTGGCTCGTACACATAGAAATGACGGTTAAACGGTATCTCAAAGCCGACAATGCCAATCTCGTTATCAATGGCATCTACTTTATCTGCATTTATCCACGCATCAGGCACATGCGGCTGCACTTCTCTGGCAAAGTAATCTTCAATCAATGCCGTGGTGGTGACCTCAGGATTAAGCGGCACGTTTTCATAATCGCGTAGGTCACTGTCGGTTTGGAACTCAACTATTTTGGTCTTGCTGGCAGGGTCGATATAGCTGAATGCACCGTACAACGGATTGACAACCTTGACCGCTTTTTTGATGACGGGTTCTGCTTCAGAGTTTTTCCAAGTGATAGCATCCATCAGCTGCTTTTTCTCCTTAGCATCTAAAGAGATATAAAGATTCACATCAGCATCTTTTAACGCTTGCTTGAACACTTTTTCAAACTCATTAAAATCATCGAATTGATTTTCACCGATAGCCGTTTGCAAGGCTTTCGCTTTATTCATCAGCACAAGCTGCGACTGCCATACTTTAGAACCAAGCACGTCTTTGACTTGGCTTTCTTTCAATTCAGAGAAGTCGGCCTTAATCATCGCGCGTGCTTCTAAGGTGACCGCTGATAAATCACCATAGCTATCAGTCGTCCAGTCACCACCAAAGGCTTCATATAACGCTGGCATGACCATATCAAAAGGCTTGGGCGCATAACGCAAGCTATCAATGGCGCTATCAGATAGCTGCGCTGACAGACGTAGCGGCCGCTCAATGGTCAGGCGGCGATAGCCAAACTCATGGGTGGCAAATATCTTACTGGCAAAGGTTTTAGCAGGCTCCGCTTTAGGATTAGCAGACTGACGACCACGATTCGACTTAACCTCTTCTGGTTTATCGAGTACACGCGCATCGACCACTTCAAAGTCACCAAAGCTACGGATAATGGTCTTGATATCGTCTTCGCTCATCTCATTACGCTTTGAGCCAAGCGATTTACGCATTTTACTGTATAGGTTACTACCGTCAATCAATTGCACGTGACCTTTACGCTCAGGGGCTTTCTTATTGCTTAACACCCATACATAGGTAGCGATACCCGTGTTATAGAACATATCGGTTGGTAAAGCGATGATGGCCTCAAGCAAATCGGCTTCTAAGATATAACGGCGAATCTCACTCTCACCACTACCCGCGCCGCCCGTGAATAACGGCGAACCATTTAAGATGATACCGATACGGCTGCCCTGATTGCTGTTTTGAGAACTGTTGTCTGTCGCTTGCTCGTGACTAACGATTGGACGCATCTTACTCAGCAAGTGCATAAGGAATAATAGCGAGCCATCAGACACGCGTGGCAAGCCTGCCCCAAAGCGACCGTCAAAGCCTTTTTGCTCGTGCTCATCTTTGATCTCACCTGATATCTTTTTCCAATCCACCCCAAACGGCGGATTCGATAGCATATAATCAAACTGCTCACCTGCCAGCTGATCACTGGACAAGGTATTACCCAGCTTAATGTTATTCACTTCTTGCCCTTTAATCAGCATGTCGGCTTTACAGATGGCATAAGACTCAGGGTTCAGCTCTTGGCCATAGGTACGCATGACCGCATCAGGGTTCAGCTCTAGCACGTATTCCATACCAGAGGATAGAAAACCGCCCGTCCCCGCTGTAGGGTCATAAATGGTGCGAATAATACCGTCTTTGGTCAGCGCATCATCATCTTCCATAAATACCAGTGAAGTGGTCAGGCGGACGATATCACGTGGGGTGAAATGCTCCCCTGCGGTCTCGTTAGAACTTTCAGCAAAGCGGCGGATTAATTCTTCAAACACAAAGCCCATTTCATGGTTAGAGATAGCTTCAGGACTGAGATCAGTATTGGCAAATTTCTGCACCACTTTATACAGTAGGTTGGCATCCGCTAACTGACCGACAAACTCTTCAAACTTGAAGTGCTCAAATATCTCACGTGCATCTTTAGAGAAGGATTGGATATAAGTGTTCAGGTTATCTTTGATATCGCTTTGACCCATCTTGCTTAGATCCATGGGCGAGATATTGTAGAACGGTCGCTTGCTGGCACGTATTAGGAACTTCTCTTGCGCTTCCTCAGACAAGCCTTTCTCAGCGATACGCTGGCTCTCAGTGACGACGTTTGCTTTGGTTTCTTCTAATACGCACTCTAAGCGGCGAAGTAATGTAAATGGCAGGATAATACGGCCGTATTGAGATTGCTTAAAATCACCGCGTAATAAATCAGCGACAGACCAAATGAAAGCCGCTGTGTTTGAGAAGTTTTTGGTCATGGGTTCGTCTTATTGTTTGTTGAGCAAGGATAGAGTTTTTAGATCGTATGCTAGGCAGTGAAGTGATTACCTCATCCTAGTCAAAATGTAACCATCATAAGGGTATTCGACATTACTCGGCAAGTCTGAATGTGAGATTTATAAGAAAGATAGTATTTTTCGTCGTATAAAAACTTGCTGTACGACGCGCTCAGCAATTCAACCCCATGGAAGAAAATTGCAAGTTGGTTTTAGTATTAGCAAATCACAGTAATACACTTAAGAGTCTGGCTTGAGATAAGCCCAAGTTTGGGTTTATCTCGTTCTGCAAGTAAGTGCGAGCTGGCACTGTGATTTTTGGTGCGAATAATCGTACTCCAGAAACAGCCACAAACGCGCTATAGGCTGCCAAGTACGACAAGATCCACTAAGCACGATGGAAGAAGACGCACGAAAAACGCACACTACTTCTGCCTGTCTTGCGCCCAATTAAGCATCTTTCATCTTAATTGGACAAAAACCTTGACATTTTCTTTGACACTTTCAATGTATATTTTTCTGAACCCTTTGTTCTATAATGATTTAAACTGAAATTACTTTTGACATTTTCTTTGACAACTTGGGGTTACTTTTATGGCAGAACAGTCTAAAGAGTGGATTGACGATAACACACTTAGAGTTATGACCCATCGGTCTGGCGCATTCACCTTCGCGCTTGGCTGCTTGCCTGATGAAGCACTTTTGAGGCGTATTGATGATGCTCAGTTACGCTTTAATAAAACGCCAACAGTGCCGGAAATTATAGATAAGATTCAAGATAAGGTTTTGGTCAGTAGTGTTTACAGCACCAATACCATTGAGGGTGGAGAGTTTAGCGAAGAAGAAACGGATGATATCTTACATACCGATCCAAAAGAGTTTCAGAAGACAGCCGAAAAACGCTTATTTAATCTAAAAGACGCTTTGCTATGGGTAAACAAACATCGTAATCTACAGTTTGAGCCTACACAAGGCAAACTCTTCTTATTAGCAGATATTACACACCTGCATGCTTTGGTCTCGCAAGGCTTAGATGAAGGGCATAACCCAGTTGGGCAATTTAGAGATAATGAAAAATGGCAAAAGACTTATGTAGGTAATACAGAGTCTGGAGGGCGTTATCAGCCCCCGAAGTGCCTTAAAGACATTGAGTACCTATTACAGGCTTGGATTGAGTGGCTAAATAGCCCTGCTATTATTGGTCAGCACGTGATTGTTCGGGCAAGTTTGGCTCATTACTATTTTGAGCTTATTCATCCCTTTTGGGACGGCAACGGCAGGACGGGGCGCTTAATTGAGATGCTAATATATGAGCAATCAGGATATAGACTGTCATCATCAGCTATATGGCAGTACTATCAAAAAAACATTCATGAGTACTTTGCTTTATTCAACCATTGCCGCAAACAAGCCAAAGCTAAAAAGGAGATGCCCAATCAAGCTTTTATTGATTTTGTGATGGAGGGTATGCTGCAAACGATTAATGACTTGCACGACCAATGCAATCAATTAATTGGTTTTTTACTGTATCAAGGCAGTTTAAATAGTGCGAAGTTTAATAAAGTGATTTCTGAAAGACAGTTTAATACTATTATGGTCATGATGGGGCTTAGTGATAATTACACCTCTGCTGCATTATTGCGTAATCCGCAAATCAAAGCTTTATACAGTAATCTCACGGAAAGAACTTTTTATCGAGATATAGGCGCTTTAATAGATGCAGGTTTTTTATCTGAACAAGACGGAAAACTGGTTTTAGCAATTTAAGAGGACTTTATTCAAAGTGAAATAGTCAAAGTGCGAGTAGTCACTCAAAAAATAAATTTTGATCATTAGCGATAACGAAATGTTGTTAAATCTGTTGTTAAAATAATTTAAAGAAATCGCCTATCCTTTTACTGTCAAGGGGTAGGCGATTATGGTTGACTCCCGCCGAGCGCACCAATCATCGTATTTCACCCTTCCCTAGCATTACCTAAGACCTCTACAGCCCCCTACTTTAAAGCTACGCTTGAAGGTTATTGTTTTGCTATAAAAACAGGCTCATTAGAAAGGTCGACATTTTCAAACCTTTTTATGCCCTTATTTTTCTTATTATTCCAGACGACTGCTAACCCTAAATAGGTCATTAGCACAGATAATATTGGGCTTAAAAAGCTCATAAAGGCATAGGGCGCAAACGCAAAGCCACTAATACCAAGCGTTGCTGCTGCAAATGCGCCAAACGTGGTCCACGGCATGACGGGTGCCATCATCAATCCACCTTCACTGACGATACGCGCCAGCATCGCCCGACTTAGACCAACCTTGTCAAACTGCTCCTTAAACAGTTCACCATTTAAAATAAAGGACATATACGCCTCACCAAATGCCGCCGTTGAGGTCATTGAAGACATCATAGCAAGCAAGGTTAATGAGCCAACCGTTTTGGCTCTGCTCACCAGCCCAGCGATCAATGTCTCCATATAGCCCACTTTACTTAAAATCCCCCCCAATGACAGCGCCATAAATGCCACCGAAAATGTCCACATCATACTTTGGATGCCGCCACGATTTAATATGGGATCTACATAAGCCGAACCGGTAGAGATTTCAAACCCTGCATTTAAAAACTCTAACGCCTCAGGCACACTAGCACCCTGAAAGACAACCGCGACCACCAAACCGCTAATCACCGCTATCGTCATAGATGGTAAAGAGGGAAATTTGATAACATTTAAGGTCAAAAGAATGGCTATCGGCAGCATAACGATGGGGTTTAAATTAAAGTTAGCTGCTAACACACTTCGCGTTTCATTAATGATACTCAAATTCGCATCATCCGAGCCATAGCGGAAACCTAAGTATACAAACAACGCTAAAGTAATAAAAAAAGCAGGGGCTATCGTTTGCATCATGGCCTTGAGTGTTTCATACAGATCCGCACCTGCCGACATCGAGGTAAGATTTGGCGTATCAGAAACCGGAGACATTTTATCTCCAGTAATCGCACCAGATATAATCATACCCGCCGTTATGGGCAGCGGAATACCCAAACCCTGACCGATACCTACAAGGGCAATACCTACCGTACCGACAGTTCCCCACGATGTACCGGTACTCAACGCGGTTATCGTACATAAGATAAACCCAGCTGGCAAAAAAACAGTGGGTGAAATAAACCCCAAGCCATAATAAATAATAGCCGGAACGGTCCCCGCTGCCATCCATGCCGCAATAATTGCGCCAATCGCAATAAAAAACCATAAGCCAAAGGTCGATTCTCCGATGCTCTTTTGCATCAGCACCATTAAATCATTAAATCTATAGCCCAAGGTTCTGGATATTAAGGTGACAAAAACCATTCCGAGCAGCAAACCTACTTGTATCGATACGGTTTTAAAAATCATGATACATAAAACGAGGCTAAAAATGACCGACAGTAACGCCAGCGCCGCCAACTTAAAAGAAGGTTTTTTAAATTCCTGAGTTTTGCCATAGCCATTCATTTGCAACTGCCCTTTTTTAATTATCTACAGATGATTAAGTTCTTATATTTTAGTCACACTGAATAAACCGTAGAAACAAAATCGGCCACTTAATCACGCAAAAAGCAGCTTATCATGACTAGGGGCTGTATAGAATTGGGAAATAGTTGAAAAAAATAAGCAACGCCTTACACTCTTGTTTACCACAACAAAGAGAA